>DBOG01000065.1:12342-28905 GCA_002299915.1 Proteobacteria bacterium UBA652
TTATTTGGTCAGCATCATTTTTCAGAGGATGCCGAAGCATGAGCCAACAAACTGTTAAAACGACGTGTCCTTATTGTGGCGTTGGCGGGCATCTTTGGTGCGAGCTTTGCGATTATTGATGTGTTGTCTTCCCCTTCTGGTGGTTTTATCAGCGATACCTTTGGGCGCAAGCGTTCATTGGTGATCGCCTTAGCAGGCGCGGCGGTGGGTTTCTTTGTGATGAGCCTCATCACAGCAGAATGGCATATTGCATTTGCCGTTGCTGCAATTATGGTGACGTCTTTCTTCTTAGGCAGCGCGGCGGGTTGTGTGTTTGCGATGGTGCCCCTTATCAGACGCCGACTAACAGGCCAAATCGCGGGCATGGTCGGTGCTTACGGTAATATTGGTGCGGTATTATTCCTGACTGTGTTCTCATTTGTGACGCCTTCTGTTTTCTTCCTGACTATCGCTTGCGGCATCGTATTTGCGGCATTCGCTTCGCTTTATTTAGATGAGCCGAAAGGGGCAATGGCCGAGATTATGCCGGATGGGACGGTGCAGATGATTGATGTGCACTAAACAAATGGCAACCCTCCCCTACTGGGGAGGGCTCTAAAAATATCCCCCATTTTGAGCAATTTTTTAAATACATGCACCAAAAGCATGCGCTGGTATGAATTGGCCTCCTAAGAATCCGCCTTAACCAGCTCAACACCTTGATATTACATAGGTTTGTTTTATGGCTTAATTATTGCTTTAACCTGTTAGGAATAGTAGGAACTTTCTTACTTTTAATTTTTACCCATGCTTAAAGGAAATATTATGTCTTACTTAGAACCAACAGAATTTGTAACAAAAATGGTAGATGCAGGTGAATCTAAGGTTCATATGTCAACTAAAGATACACTTATCCGTGCCTTTATGGCAGGCGCCACATTGGCGCTGGCTGCTGTTTTTGCCATTACTGTAGCAGTGAAAACGGGTTCACCACTGCTCGGTGCCGTGCTGTTCCCTGTCGGCTTCATTATGCTCTATCTCATGAAGTTTGACCTATTAACAGGTGTTTTTACATTAGTACCTCTCGCTCTACTTGATAAAAGACCAGGGGTAACCGTTAATCAAGTATTACGCAATTGGGGCTTGGTGTTTTTAGGTAACCTAGGCGGCGCGTTAACGGTTGCCGTCATCATGTCGTTTATTTTCACCTATGGCTATAATGTCGATGGCGGTGCGATTGCTGCAAAAGTCAGCACGATTGGTGAATCCAGAACTTTAGGCTATAAAGAACATGGTCTAGATGGCTGGTTTACTATTTTTATCCGTGGCATGTTATGTAACTGGATGGTATCAATGGGCGTAGTAGGCGCGATGATCTCGACCTCTGCAACAGGAAAAATGGCGGCTATGTGGATGCCTATTATGCTGTTCTTTTACATGGGCTTTGAGCATTCAATTGTGAATATGTTCTTATTCCCATTCTCAATGATTATGGGGGGTGATTTTACGGTTGTAGATTACGTGATTTGGAATGAACTACCGACTGTATTAGGTAATTTAGTCGGTGGTTTAGTATTTGTTGGCCTGCCCTTATACTATACTCACGTTAAAACCAGCCCAGAACGTAAATTATAAAGTCTTATAGCCCTCTCCCTGATGGAGAGGGTTGGGTGAGGAGAACAACTGATTTAATTCTCCCCTCCCAACCCTCCCCAGCAAGGGCGGGCTAATTGATATTAAAGCCAGCCAATGACAAACGCATTAAAAATCACAACAGGGCAATATTCAGATAAAGGCCGCAAAGAAATCAATCAAGACTTCCATGGTGTTTATAATCCTGAAGAACCCTTTTTGACTTCAAAAGGTGTTGCCATTGCCTTAGCGGATGGAATTAGCAGCAGCGATGTGAGTCAAGTGGCCAGTGAGGCCAGCGTGCGTGGGTTTTTAGAAGACTATTTTTGCACGTCTGAAGCATGGTCTGTCAAAAAGTCTGCAGATCGGGTATTAACCGCCACTAACTCGTGGCTGCATTCGCAATCTCAAAAAAGCCATCATCGGTATGATAAAGATAAAGGCTTTGTTTGCACCTTTAGCGCGCTGGTCATTAAATCAACGACGGCGCACTTATTCCATATCGGCGATACGCGGATCTATCGCTTACGTAATAATACACTCGAAAAATTAACCGATGATCATCGCCTTTGGGTCTCTGCAGAAAAGAGTTATCTTAGCCGTGCATTAGGCATTAATCAACAGTTTGAAATCGACTATAAAACCTTGCCTGTTGAAAAAGGTGATATCTTCGTCTTGGCAACTGACGGTGTCTATGAATATACTAGTGAAGCATTTATTATTGACACAATTCACTCTCACGAAGCTAATTTAGATGCCGCCGCCAAAGCCATTGTTGATGAATCTTATGACCAAGGCAGCACAGATAATTTAACCATTCAAATTGTGAATGTCGCCGATTTGCCGATCCAAGATGCCAGCGAAATGCATCAACAGCTCACAGAGCTCCCCTTTCCGCCGATCTTAGAAGCACGTGCTGTCTTTGATGGCTATAAAATCATTCGGAGCTTACATGCGAGCAGCCGTAGCCATGTTTATCTTGCTGTGGACATTGAAACAGACACACAAGTTATCATTAAAACCCCTTCTGTTGATTTGCAAGACGATACAGCTTATTTAGAACGCTTTCTGATGGAAGAATGGATCGCAAAGCGGATCAATAGCCCGCATGTGCTCAAACCGTGCCTACAAGAACGTAAGCGTAACTTCCTCTATATCGTAACGGAATTTATTGATGGGCAAACACTGACGCAATGGATGAACGATAGTCCTACGCCCGATATGGAAACCGTGCGTAGGATTATTGAGCAAACTGCTAAAGGCCTGCAAGCCTTTCATCGGCTGGAAATGATACATCAAGATCTCAGGCCAGAAAATATTATGATCGATATTACAGGCACCGTAAAAATCATTGATTTTGGTGCCACTAAGGTTGCAGGAATCATAGAAATAAGTAGCCCACTTGATCGACAAGCATTATTGGGCACCGCTCAATATACCGCACCAGAATATTTTCTCGGTGAAAATGGAACGCCTTGCTCAGATCAGTATTCTTTAGCCGTTATCACCTATCAAATGCTGGCGGGAAAATTCCCTTATGGCATACAAGTAGCTAAAACCCGAACCCGGGCGGCGCAAAAGAAATTAAATTATCTCTCCGTGTTGCATGATGATCGAGAAATTCCTGCTTGGGTGGATGGAGCGCTAGAAAAAGGCTTACAAACTGATCCCTCTAAACGATATTCCGAAATATCCGAATTTATCTATGACCTCCGCCATCCAAATCAGACCTTCTTAAACAAAACACGTCGCCCATTAATGGAACGCAATCCTGTTGTTTTCTGGAAAAGCATCTCTTTTGTGTTGCTGCTCATCATCGTTATTTTACTGGCGCGCTAATGAATAATTCAGAATTGACCTACATCATGGAACACACTTAACCATCACATTAATATACTTATAAAATTTAGGAAAAAAACATGCCTTATCTTAAAAAATCAATTACTCTGGCCTTGCTATCCACAGGTTTAAGCACGCTCACCGTTATGCCGGTACAAGCAGAAGAAGATACCTTCTTCAATGCCTTAACAGGTGGCAAAATCAGCTTTTCAGCTAGAGCACGCTATGAAAGCGTTGAACAAGACAATGCACTGAAAGATGCCAATGCCTTTACAGTTCGCTCAACATTAGGCTATGAAACAGCCCAGTTCCGCGGATTTAGCGGCAAGGTCGAAGTCGAAGATGTGTCTGAAATTGGCTCTGATAATTTCAATAGCACAACCAATGGTAATACCCAATATTCTGTGGTCGCCGATCCTAATAATACTGAAGTATTGCAAGCCTATTTGGCCTATAACAACTGGGATACTGAATTCAAATATGGCCGCCAAGAAATCACCCACCGCGACGCCCCTTTTCATCGGTTTATTGGTAATGTGCTGTGGCGTCAAAATCATCAGTCGTATGACGGTTTCACACTCAACAGTAAATTATTCGACAAAACAGAATTAAGCTATGGCTATATTAACAAACGAAATACCATCTTTGGTGACGATCGCAATGCGGGCATTATCCGCAATGGTGTGGTAGATATGGATTCTCATCTGTTTCGTGGTGTTTATAATGGCTTCTCAGCGGGCACATTAGAAGGCTATGCCTACTTACTGGATTTTGAAGATGCACCCGCTATTGGCGCAAAAACACTCGGCTTACGCTGGAATGGTGGGGTGCCACTCAATAATGACTTCAGCATGATCTACACCGCTGAATTTGCTCGCCAAGATGATTATAAAGATGGCACCATGGATAGCCAAAATTACTATCTCACTGAAATCGGCGGTAAATATAAAGGCTGGATGGCCAAACTTTCTTACGAATTGCAAGAAGGTGATGGCACAGATAGCTTTAAAACACCATTGGGTACAAATCACCCCTTCCAAGGCTGGGCAGATCAATTCTTGAGCACGCCATCACAAGGTTTACAAGATATCTATCTCACCATTGTGGGTAAAGTATTGGGGGCCAAAGTAGTCGGTATTTACCATGATTTTGAAACTGATAAAGGCAGCTTAGATGCGGGTTCTGAATTTAACTTATTAGTGGTTAAGAAATTCATGAAACACTATACGTTAGGTGCAGCTTATGCTGACTACAATGCTGACAGTGAATTCGGTAGCAAAGTGGATACTGAAAAGTTTTGGGTGTGGGGGCAAGTTAACTTCTAAAACCCATTATTAATTTTCTCTCTCAAGAAAATGTAATCAAGCCGGATCCTAAACGTTAGGGTTCGGCTTTTTTATTTTCTAAAATCCAGTATCCTACACAGATATGAAAGAGTTATTTATCGTTGAAGGGAAATCTGCGGCCAGTACCGTACAGCAAGCCCTATACAAACCCAGTCAAACTGTATTAGCCATGCAGGGTAAGATAATCAATGTAGATAAGGCAAGCGATGCTAAGATAGCTGCTAATCCACTATATCAAAAACTTTTTAAAGCCTTAGTCTGTGGCACCCAAGGAGATTGCCAAGCTGCTGACTTGCCTTTTTCGCGGGTCTTGATCTTAACGGATCCCGATATGGATGGTAGCCACGCACGGATGTTATTGCTCAAGTTGTTTGAACGCTATCTCAGTCCGCTCATTGCAGCAAACTTGGTCTCGGTTATCCTGCCACCTTTATTCCGAATACGGGACATGCAATCCCCTCAAACTTATTATGCCTGGAATGAACAACAGAGAAATACGCTACTTGAAACGATGAATAATGCTGACATCACCCGTTTCAAAGGCGTGGCGCAATTTTCAATGGCTGAGTGCAGCGAACTCTTGCTTGATCCAAACACACGCAAACAAATAGATGTAACACTTGATGGCTAGCCGATATAATATTGTTGATGATGCTGCCTTACATCTACTACTGGCAGACTTAAACGTAGACTTAGGCCCAATGCCCACGCGTTATAACCTCGCGCCCACTGATCAAGTGCCCGTTATCCATCACTGGGAAGGAAATCGGATTGTCAGCGATATGCGATGGTGGCTCGTGCCCAATTGGAGCGATGGCCCTTCGACTAAATATCCGATGTTTAATGCCCGTAGTGAAACATTAGATGATAGCCGAGCCTATAAAGGCTGTTTTCGACATAAACGCTGTATTATCCCCGCCCATTCCTTTGTGGGCTGGAAAGAAAACGAACAACAAAAAACACCTATACTTTTTTCAGCCGTTGATCGTGCGATGGCGTTTGCTGGGATCTGGGATTATTGGAGCGATGGTATTCAACATGTTTTATCATGCGCTATCGTCACCACCCTTGCCGCTCCCGAATTAGCACAATTCCAACAACGTATGCCCCTTATGCTAACCATAGAACAAGCTAACCAATGGCTGGATACAAAACAGGATACTCGGGGGTTACAATCACTATTTAAGCCATCCTTAGCCTATCCCCTGCAAATAGCAGCGATTGATCCGGGGTTCGGTAGCCCTCAAAATAAAGAAGCACCTATTCTAATTGGCGGACCTATTATCTTATCGATCTGATAATTTCGCTTCTAGTAATGCAACGCGCTCTGTCAATGCCGTAATCTCTGATTTAAGTGTCGTAATTTGATCTTGATCTGGCGCGGCGATGCTCGAGATATTGGCTTGAACAGGTGGCGTACTAACCGCCACATCACCGCATAATAAATGCGTGTAACGATCTTCCCGTTGCCCGGCGCCCCTTGGCAGATGCTTCATTAACGTCAATTCGCCGTCATTTAAGCTTTCAAGCGTTTGCAAAACATCCTCATTATCTGCGAACTCAACCATTCTTTTCGTGCGTGTTTTCAGATCATTCAATGTTTGTGGATTGCGTAGCATCATAATAGTCAGCAGCGATTGTTGGCGTTTATCTAAGTTATAAGCACGACACATTTTATGCATTATCCGCCGCGCACGTTCGCCATATTCTACCTGCGCTAAACCACGTTCTTCCAGCACCTTAGTCGTCCGCCCAACTTCACCTTCATCAATATGCATTTCGGGCTCACGATTACTCTTTTGATTGCAAGCGAGCACTAAAGAGTTTAGCGTGAGCGGATAGCTATCAGGCACTGTCAACTCTTTTTCCATTAAACAAGCGAGCACACGAACTTCAGTTATCGAAAGCGATGCCCCCTCTTCTTCTATTTCTAGCGACATCTAAAACACCCGATTTAAACTGCTCATTTTAGCAGAAAGTTTATCCTGGCTGCCCATCCGTCCGAGGCCGAACAAAGATCATAAAATATCGCGCGATAAATAAGCCAAACGCAATGATCCAAAGCAACTGTGCCAAGCCAATTAAATGCAAATACGCTGCAGGTAGAAAGATTGGTAAGATCACTCGCACTATTGTTCCTAAAAACAGGCTTAAAAACGCCCATTTAAGCACTTTAGGTGGATCATTGATGTCGCGTCCCGTATGCCCCAAAGAAACCCGAGAAATCATACCTAATGTCATTAGGCCAATGCCGCCATAGGTGAAGGCATGCAATGGAATCGACGGCGAGTACAAACTAAAAAAGTTAATCGCTTTTAGGATAAAGCCTACGATAAATAGGCTATAGCCTAGAAATAATACCCAGAGCAGAGGCTTTTGCCAGATTCCTTTGGTGTACCAGCCTTTTAACCGAATACTATGCATGATGGCTAGTCCCAGTGAAAATAAGGCGATTAATAAAGCTTGTTTGAAGAACACATCCACCAGCCATAATCCCACTAATAACAATAAGCTACTTTTATCAATTAAGGTGGAATTTTTTAGCTGAACGTCTTCATCCACCCCACGCTCAATAAAGAAAGGCATCACCCTGCGAGAGATGGTAAATATCAATGCCATAATAAAATAGACACCGGTAAATAAACCCCAAGAGATACCTTGATTGACAATATGGAATACACCGAGATAATAGAGCACATTGGCAGCTAACAATATAGCTAAGATAAAGACAATCACCAATTGCCGCCACTGCCTTACTTTGGCAACAGGATGGAATACAGCAAGCATTAAGCCAAGCAAAAACAGTACATCACATGCCGCTGCCCATTGAAATAATATAGGGGAATTGAACAACGGCAGGCCACGCGCAAGCAGCCAGATAAGCGCCAGCAATGCTAAGGGGACGCCTTTAATCGTTTGTACACCTGTCCAGTTTTTAACTGCCGTCAGTAAGAATCCAGCAATAATTGCCAGCGTGTAACCAAACACCATTTCATGCCCATGCCAGGCAATCGGCGTTACTTCGCTGACGGGCAACACCCAGCCAAAGGTGTAATTCGCCATCCAGATAACAGTGCTAATAACCGCTAATAAGCTGGCTAACAGGAAAAAAGGTCTGAATCCTAATTCAAAAAGTGCAAGTTTTTTGGGGCATGTGGTAGATAACGGTATCGATTGTTGCATTACTTCCAACTAAGGTTTAATCGGGACTTCAACGCTTATAATACCTGATTTTTCAAATTCAAACGTTAAGGTTGCCTTCTCCCCTTCCTGATGAATACGATCTGCCATCTTTGAAAACATCAGATGATACGACATCGGCTCAAACACCAATTCTGAGGCTGGCGCTATCACCATTTTCGACATATGTATCATTCTCCCCATCCCATTCACAAGGTCTGTTTTATGCATCATTACAAAGCCAATATCGCTGCTGACATTAAGCAAAGTGTCTGCTTCTTTTCCGGTATTTTTTATAGTGCCGTATCCGGCTGTACCCCGTGCTACACTGGGAGGCTGTACTATCCAGAACCCATCCAGCTGAATCTGTGGCGCTGGTGCTGAACAGCTCGCCAATAGTAAACCGAGAGCTAAGATAAAAAGGCCTTTTATATTACTCATTAATTAATATCCTTATTTTATCGGCAAATTCTTCAATAGGTGTGCCCGTGTATTGCAGGGCACGGGTATCGCCCTCCTTATCAACCAGATAAAGCGATACTGTGTGGCTATAAAGATAAGCCGTATCTTCACCTGTCTCTTCTGATACTTCTTTTTGGGTGATTCGGCGGATTTTATCTGTCGCCACCACGCCGGTTGATAGTTTGTTATATTCTGCATGGAAAAGAGAGATGATCTCATCAATTTGAGCGCGTGTACCTGTGACACCAATAAAGTCTTTATTGAAATGGCCTACAAATTCTTTAATATGTGTGGGTGTATCATATTCAGGGTCAACAGTAACAAATAGCATCCTTATCATCTGCTGCTCTTCGGCTGATAGCATATTATAAAGGCGTTTATAGTAGCCTAAGGTCAGCGGGCAAATATCAGCACAATTGGTATAACCAAAAGATAAGACAACCACCTTCCCACGATAGTCGTTAAACTCAATTTCTTCACCATTCGCAATCGCAGAAAAGTTTCCGCCCACACCACTTAATACAGGGAGCGTTTCAGCCATTGCAAGATTTGAACAAAAAAGCAGGGACAATATCAATAGTTTTTTCAGCATAATAATCCCGACCAGGGTGCAATATCTGGCAATACATGTTTTTCTTTAATTGTATCCATCCGCCATATTCCATTTTTTTGTATTTCGGCTTTTATTTCTTGGTGAATTTTAGCCAACACAGGTTTACCCGCCTGATTCACGCCCTTCCATTCAATAATCAGTTCTAAAGTGACTTGCTCTGGATTACTGTCATTAAACAACACATCAAGAGAGTGCAAGCGATGACCACCGTGTGCTAAATATTGCTTTCGTTTGTTCATCACTGACTCAACCGTTCCTTGTTCGGTATCACTGCCTATTTTGAACGCATAATGTGCATCAGAAAATAGTTGTGTTACCGTTGAATCACCGGCCACGCCATCTAGGTGTGCCAGCCAAGCATAGGCAAATTCACGCGCCTTATAATGTGAGCGATTGAATGCTGGTTCTGGTATGTTTTCTACTTGTTCGACCTCTTCCTCAACAATTAATTCTATCGTTGGCTGCGCTAATAAAGGCACCTTAAAAGTAAAGATGTCACGCATTGTTTGGCTGTGTGCACCTTCTGCATTTTCATACGCTATCTGTGTGTTTACAACAAATCGATATAGATTTCCATTATCCAGTTTTCTTACGTCGGTGCTCATAATTTGTAGTTGTGTAATCTGCTGAGGATAATGTTTACGGTAATCATCCCATTCAGCTGAAGTGGGTTTAAATACAATTTGTTCGGGGCTTAAGATTAAATTCCCATACCAATTCATTATCACCATCGCCATGGCATTAAGTGAACTGGTATAACGCACTCTTTCTTCTGTTTCTACGTTTACGGGGGCAGCAATTGCCACCCCCGTAAAAAATAGAATACTGATTAAAATAGATTTTACAATTATGCTCACAACCTTTAAAATCCTATTTTAAAACAACTTTACTTGATTGGACCTGGCTTTGACACCTGCTCCATCAAATCATTGTTCCATTCGCCTTCAACGTTCACGTGGGCAGCCGCACCCAACATGATTGCTTCGATCAGGTTATGGTTGACATAAGCATATAGGCCAGGTTGTAAGAAAGTATAGATTGCTGCACCTGCTTCGCCGCCCGCAATTTGCCATGTTTCACGATTCGTTTCCGGCTTATCATTAAATGAACCACTCGCCCACACCAAATCACCATGACCACCGATCAAATGAATCCGAGTATCGCGGTTGGCTTGAGAATGCAGGAATAACACTGTTTCACCCACTTTCGCCGTCATTGCATTTTCACCGGTTATCGCACCGACTTTACCGTTAAAAGTGAGATGTGTCGGGATTAAGCCTTTCATCACTTCCATTGTATCTGTCATTGCGAGCGCTGGCGCAGTGTAACGCTTGAATTTTCCATCTGCATCTTTAGGCAGATACCAATCTTGTTCACCAATATAATAAGCTTTATCGTAAGTCACAAGCTTGCCATTATTATCTTTCAAGCCATCACGTGGCAAAATCATAATCGCACCATTCATACCCGCAACAACATGATAAGGAATCATCACGCCACCCGGTGCGCAGTGATACACGAATACACCTGCTTTAGTCGCCTTAAAGCGAAGCACGACCTGTTCGCCTGGAGCAACGTTCGTTAAACCACCGCCGCCTAATGCACCTGTTGATGCATGGAAATCGATGTTATGTACCATCGTGTTCGTTTTTGGGTTTTTCAATGTGAGTTCAACATAATCCCCCACATGCGCCACAATCATCGGCCCAGGGTTGGTACCTTCAAATGTCATTGCTTGTACAAATGCACCCGGCGCAATTTCCATTTCTTTTTCTTCAATCACCATTGTCATTTCAATGATTTTTGGCCCGCCCTTAGCCACTTGATCATGTTCTGGTAAGAATGGCGGTGCAACCAGTTTCTGCGTAACGCGCTCTAGTCCTTCAATCTTCGCACTTACACCAACTTTACCCACTTCCATTTCTTCGCCAGCCGCCGCAGGCATGGCAAAGGCCAGCAATGATGATGTTAGCACCATGCCCAAGCCCATTTTTTTAAACAAATGTGTCATTTTACTTCTCCCAAGTTTCATTAAAATAATTGAACGATTTGATACTTCGGATAGGATTATCTCCCTTAATAAAAAGGGGATCCTTGATATAGGTCAAAAATAGGTTATTTGACCTGTTTCCCCTGGAAAAGATCAGTAGAAATACTTCAATAAAGCCGCTTAAGATCTCTCCCTCTGGTCGAGATGACAAAGGGAAAGCGATGAAGTGCGGGTGCATGGTTCGGTGAAGCCAAACCAAACCCACTCTTGATTAAATAATGAAGATTATTTACGCTGTTAAACGTAAGTACAATAACGGTAATTTCGTGGGTAATTCTGAGATATTTTTAATAAGAATATAAGCATTTTTACCGAATAGATAAGGCAAATAATCTTCTGCTTTTTCATCAATAGTGACACAAAATGGCTGCAGACCTTTTTTCTCTGCCTCTAATATCGCTTGGCGGGTATCTTCAATGCCATAGCGCCCTTCATATTTATCCAAATCATTCGGTTTGCCATCGGTGATAATCAATAATAATTTCTGGCTACTAGCCTCTTTTTCTAGCAACTGCGCGGCATAGCGTATTGCTGTGCCCATTCGCGTGTAGTAACCCGGTCGTACAGCTTCAATATAGCCTCTTACTTTATCGTTATAATCTTTATCAAATTCTTTGATTTTATAAAACCGCACATGGCTACGATTACGCGAAGAAAAACCATGCAAGGCAAACCGATCGCCAGTGACATTTAAGGCCTCAGAAAATAAATACAGTGCATCTCGTACTACATCAATCACGCGTGAATCATTGTTAACGTGTGCATCCGTTGATAAGGATAAATCGGCGAGTAATAAGCAGGAGAGATCTCGGCTTTGGTTTCGCAAGTCTCGATACACGGGGGTATCACTCTGCACATCGCCCTGTTGGCGATCCGCCAGAAAGTTAATATAGTTTTCTAGATCGAGTTCTGAACCCTCGGTTTGTCGGCTGGCCCAATACCGTTGTGGCCTTAACATCTCAAACTGACGCCGAATTTTTCTGGCTTGCGCTTGCAGTCTCAGTGGCAATTCTGTTGCTTCGGTATCACGGGAAATCATGGGTATTAGCCGGCAATGATCTTTTTGCAATCGCTGTTGTTTATAATCCCATTCATCCATCGGGATCCCTTCACCCAATATAATGTCATCATATTGGCTGGAAGGTAAATCAAGATCGAGTTTTATTTTACTGGCGGTGGTCTCGCTATCCTGCGCCACCGTGATCTGATCCATATCTTCAGCCGTTTGCATCGCATCATCATCGTCATCTTCCGTGCTGGTGCGGTCAACCTTGCTATATTCTCCCCAACTCCATAAGCTTTCAAGCCTAAAGCTCATTAGGCCATCATTGCCTTCTGGCATATCCGTTCGATTGCCTTGCTTGCGCTTATTCTTTTTTTTCTGATCTTTTTTGCTTTGCGCGGCTTCAGGTAAATCAGGATCTTGCGGTGGCTTGCTCTGATCAAATTCTATGGGAGGCGGCGATGGATGTAACCAAAGCACAACAGGCTGGGGTGGATATTTTGCATAGTCTAAGCTGACCCTTTCAGCTGGATTAAATAGCGCCGTTCGAATCGACTCTTCTTGCCGTGCTTCCCGATCAGGTAAATCAGCTGGCTTTAAACGCTGCTGAAGATGGGCTTTAACTAAGTTCTGATAGCATTTATTTAATCCTGGCCAAATCGCCAATGTTTTACGCGTACGCAGTTGATTGCGACTGATCCAATCACCCGCTTCAACTGTTACCACCGATAGTGCTGTTAGCCATAAATAGAGATCGCGGTTCAGCTTCTTACTCGGAAATAAAGCGATACTTTCAGGCAGGCGCAAGGTTTCCTCATCTCGCCAGGCATACTGGGTTTTATCGCCCACACCCGCAATACGCTGTAAAATTGATCTGCGTGCTTTTACATCTGAATCCGTTGCATTTTCAACACGTAAGCCACCTTCTCCACCCAAAGCGCGGAAGAATATGCCCGCGGTGAGCCGAATATCATCTAAATAAACGATGGCCTCGGGATAATGTTTTACCGCACGCTTGGTAATAAAGCGATGCCAACTTGAGCCAACTAATTCTTCCAACATCTTTTATTTCCCCCGGAAACTTAACCAATCAGGAGGTAAGCAAAACATCATTACAAAACAGAAAATGACCAATGCAATAAACCAGTAGGTGAAATGTCGTTCTCGTTGCGTGCCGTGATTAGGTGGCAAGGGTATACCGCAATGCGAGCAGTCAGCATCATCTGCCAACACATCACACCCGCAATGCCCACACGTCACATTTTTCATCCCGAAAAACGGCCAAACAATGGAAAAATATACCCTTCTCCTTTGATCGCCTTAGTAAATCCGAAGATCCCCATTGCTAAAAAAAGTGGCACAATCAACATATAATAAACTTCTAAGGAAAATAATGCCGTGAGCGAGGCATAACCGTCAGTCAATACAATAAAGACATTCAGTAATACAAAAATACTGGTGCTAATACTGCTCGCAATCAATGCTTGAACAAGGTGGTTTTTTGCCACCGCTGAGGTGTCTTGATAGCGCACAAAATACAATACCCATAATGCAATATAAAAAACACCAATAAATAATAAATTAGCAATGAAAAATGCCTCCGCAAAGGCAGCCGTATTATCCTGTGAAGGAAATTCTTTCATTTATTGTGCCCCCAGTTTTGCTTTCACCACTTCCATCAATGCCTCAACCGTTTCCTCATCATCACTTAATGGCTCGATGATCGCCGCTCGACACGCTGCTATCGGGTCAAATCCTGATTTAATCAAGGTGGCGGCATAAACGAGTAAACGCGTTGATGCTGATTCTTCTAAATCGTGATCTTTTAAGACGCGCAAGGCATGTGCCAATTCAATTAACTGAATTGATATGGCCTGATCAATCCCTGTTTCTTGCTGAATAATATATGTTTCTGTTTCAATATCAGGATAATCAAACCGCATCGCCACAAAACGCTGCCTTGTCGAAGGCTTCATTCCTTTCAATAAATTTTGATAGCCGGGATTATAAGATACGACCAACATAAATTCTGGTGGCGCTTTCAAGACTTCACCTGTCCGCTCAATGGGTAAAATACGGCGATCATCAGAGAGAGGATGCAATACAACTGTCGTATCCTTCCGCGCTTCCACCACTTCATCTAAATAACAAATAGCCCCTTCGCGCACCGCTTTACTCAACGGCCCATCATGCCAATACGTTCCACTCTCACCAATCAAGTGGCGCCCCACCAAATCAGCCGCAGTGAGATCATCATGACAAGCAATGGTATATAAAGGCCGGCCGAGCTTGGCGGCCATATACTGGATAAAGCGGGTCTTCCCACAGCCCGTCGGCCCTTTAATTAATAAAGGCAGCTGATTATTATAGGCATGCTCAAACAATTCAACTTCATTATGTTGTATTTGATAATAGGGAATAGCCATTGGTTTCTCACTCATATTTAATTTTGTCGATTCTCACAGACTGATGACATAGACGACTGCAATTGCAAAACACACCGTCCATAACCAGCCATACATAATCACACGCCACAATAGAGAAACACCTTTCAAACCCATAAACTCACGGATAATCAGGCTGCCTTTAATCATCGTGGTGACAAATAAAAACAACATCAGCGGCACACCACTGACACCTGATTCACCCGCCAGATAAATCCATATTGTTAGCCCCATGATGGCCAGCCAAACGGTATGCACAGTGTAATAATGTCTCATCGGATAATATACACTAATGGAAATAACACAATCCACACCAAATCAACCATATGCCAATAGGATGCACCCGTTTCAACACCCACATAATTCTGGGCACTATACGCTCCCCGATATGCTTTTATTAAAATTGCAGCTAAAATAATCATTCCCAAAATAACATGCAGAAAATGAAACATCGTCAGCGACAAATAGAACATATAAAACGTATTGGTGCTTAAGTTTATCCCTTCTGAGAATTTATCCGTATACTCTACTGACTTCAAAATTAGAAATCCAGTGCCCCCTGCCAAGGCAGCATAAAGCCAAGCGATACAGGATTTGATATTATTTCCCTTAATTGCAGAGACTGCACGTACTACAAAATAACTGGATGCAATCAATAGTAAAGTATTTGCCATCCCCAGCGTACGATTTAAGGTCAGTTGATATTGGTTAAATAACGAAACATTTTGTGAACGCATCACGGCGTACACAATAAAGAAAATACCAAACACCAGCAATTCCATAAAAATAAAAAACCAAATTGCTAAGTCACCTGGCAGTAATTTTACGTCTGTTTCTCTCTCATCCTGAGTATCCATTAATTATTTTACTAAAAATGATTTTTTTAATTTTTCACCCGTCCAAGAGCGTGTTAACGCCCATGTTGCAAATAAGATAAACATTGCGTGAATAATTACAAAATAAGACACAACATATACCCACGTCCAAGGTGACGTAAAACCACCTAATAAAATCATTAATCCAGTCACTAATATTAGCGCCACTGCTGCCCATAAGTTCGTTTTTATCCCTAATACAGCATAATAATGGTCAATTCTATTTGCCTCGGTTTTCTTATAAGTAAATAGCAAAACTATGAAGCCAATTATCGGCAGAATAGTTAAATTCAATAGTGAAAACAAGGCCGCATTGGAAGCTCTTTGTAGCTGTAATTTATCTGTTGTCATTTTTTAATCCCTCTATTCAAAAAAACATACCGTCGAAAGACGGTATGTTTTTTACATTACTAAAACATCAGTGTTGTTCTTGAAACTCAACTTCTTTACCTTTGGCAAAAAAGCTATAAATATACAACAACAAGCCCACAAGAAAACCAATACCTGCCACTTCACGTCCCCAGTAAAAATTCTTCAGTTCATCTTGCACCACCATAAAGGGTAAGGGATCCTCAGCAAAACGCTGTAAGTAGACTTGCATTACTCCAGTGGCTGTTAATAACAATGTAATTCCCACCATAGAGAGTGTCATCAACCAGAAAGACCAAATTTCTATCTTTTGTGCTGTTTCATTAGCTGCTTTTTGACCGCGCATTAACGGCATTGAATACGAAATCATGGTTAATACCACCATCACATACGCACCGTAAAAAGCCATATGGCCATGTGCAGCAGTAATTTGCGTACCATGTGTATAGTAGTTTACTGGTGCCAATGTGTGTAAGAACCCCCATACGCCCGCACCTAAAAAGGCCATAATCGCGGTGCCTAATGCCCATAATACCGCCGCTTTATTAGGATGGTCTCTACGGCGTCTATTCACTACATTAAAGGCAAATAAAGTCATCATAAAGAATGGGATAGGTTCTAATGCTGAGAAAATAGATCCTAACCATTGCCAGTAACCTGGCGTACCAATCCAGAAGAAATGGTGGCCAGTTCCGATCAACCCTGAAATTAATGCCATAGCAATAATGATATACAACCATTTTTCTATCACTTCACGATCAACGCCCGTTA
>DBOG01000007.1:0-3775 GCA_002299915.1 Proteobacteria bacterium UBA652
GCGGTGGTCAGGGTGTGTTGAGTCCGTTGGATAAAATTTTGGCAAATTAAAGAGGGCGCCAGTCTTTCATTCAATTCTTTGAACGATATTAGTCATATTATTAGGCTAAATTATGTGTGGTTAGGGCAGGTCATCTAAGCCAGCCCTATCGGTTGGTAAGCTCCGATGAAAGAGGGGGGGCTACAAGCTAAAATTCAAGGGCAAGCTTAGCCATAATCTGTCTTCACGCCACTCCAAATCTAATGTCATTAAGCTTTGATCGACACATGGGCCTGCAATGCAATGGCCTTTATCTAGGGTGAAGAGGGCGCCGTGGGTGCTGCATTGGATGTGGGTTTTTTCCATTGAATAGAATTTATCCGTTTCCCAATTGAGCGGGATACCGAGGTGGGGGCATTTATTTTGATAGGCGGTGGTTTCCCCATCTTGGCAGGAGATGAATAAGGCGAGTTCGCCCTGCTCCGTTTGGATCTTAAATTCTCGAAATCCTTGCTCGGGTAAATCTGCTTTAAGGCAGAGGAAATGAGCTTGCTCGGTGGTATTGTTAACTAAATTATCAAAGCCGACTTGGCTGCATTTCTTGGCTGCGAGTTGGTTGGCGCTGTGTAGGGCGGATTCAAGGGGTTGGTGTTGTAGGATGGCATGAATGAAACCGGCATTGAAGGTGTCGCCTGCGCCTAGGGTGTCTTGCACTGAATTGAGCTTTTCAGCCTCGCTGTGGAGAAGGGTGCCTTGCTTGTCTCTTGCCCAAGCGCCAGCTTCAGCCCATGCGCAGGCAGCCACTGTGGCGCTGGGTAGTTTGAGTTCCGTTAGAAAATTAGTGGCATTGTTATAGCCAAGATGGCTGGCATAGTGTTTTGAGAATAGGATGAGATTGGGGAGGTCAAACAGCTTCTCAATATTATCACGCGGTTTTTCGATTTCTAGCGAGCAGGGCAGGTGAGGATGTTGTTGTTTGAGCCATTGCAACATCTTGAGCGTGTCATCCACATTGCGGCCTTCAAAATGCACCCAGTCTATGTTGCTTAAATCAATTTGTTTGAAATCATCAAAGCTAAATTCGGGCAGGTCACGATAATGGACAATGCTGCGACTGCCTGTTTTGGCGCTGAGGCTGATATAGGAGGTGGGCATTTTGCCTTGATTGAGATAGGTGCAATCGTGGGTGTCGATATGATGTTTGTTCAGATCAGTGAGAATGATATCGGTATCAGCTTCGTTAACTAACACGCCTGCCCAGCGGCATTGATGGCCGAGTTGACTGAGGACAACAAGGCTATTAGTGGCATTACCACCTCGTCGGCGGTGTTGAACGCTGGCACGGATTTCACTGTCTTCATCGGGATAGTCGACGACTGTGTTGATAATGTCGATGGTGGCGATGCCAACAGCAAGTATGTTTGCCATTAAGGTTTACAGGCTGTTAAATACGTCGGTTGCCGCATTAGATATAGCGGATACATCGCCCGTGCCGATAAGCGTATGTAGCTTGCTTTGTTGCTGATAAAAAGCAATTAGGGGTGAGGTTTGATCTTGATAGACGGTTAATCGTTTGCTAATCGTCTCTGCATTATCATCATCACGTTGGAATAGTTCACCCGCGCACGCATCACATTTATCGGCTGTGTTAGGCGGGGAGAGGTGGATATTATAAATAGCGCCACAATCACGACAGGTGCGGCGGCCTGTGAGGCGTTGCAATAATTCCTCAAATGGCACATCTAGCAAGACGACGCCTTGCAATGGCTGGCCTAATTTAGAGAGCATGGTATCTAGGGCTTCGGCTTGGGCAATATTGCGTGGGAAGCCATCGAGGATATAGCCTTGTTTTGCATCGTCTTCTAAAATGCGTTCTGCAATCAGGCCGATAACAATTTCATCGGAGACTAATGCGCCAGCATCCATCGCTGTTTTGGCTTGTTTACCTAGTTCGCTGCCAGAGGCGACTGCTGCACGCAGTAAATCACCGGTTGAAACTTGTGGGATATTGAATTTTTTGGCCAATACGGCACCCTGAGTGCCTTTGCCTGAACCGGGTGCGCCTAGTAGTACTGTTCTCATGAAAACATGTTCTCTTGTAATTAGGTAATATGCAGGATTCTACCAGATTACTTTATCTGAACAGAATTCAATATGGCGATAAATGCTTGGCTGATGCTGGCGCCTAAGCCACCGGCAAACCGTTCTAGGACGGTTACTTGATAAGTATAATCCACGATTTCTTCTGCACCCACCATTTCACGGGCAACATGGTCAATATTGGCTAGACCATCAATCAAGCCAAGCGGTAAGGCTTGTTCACCAGACCAGAATAAACCAGAAAATAGATCGGGGTTATTACTGAGCCGATCACCACGACCTGCTTCAACGACGTCAATAAATTGCTGATGCACGGTATTGAGCATGGTTTCAGCGTGGTCGACATCGCTTTGTTGTAGGGGTAAGAAAGGATCGAGGATGGATTTATGCTCGCCTGCTGTGATGGAGCGGCGTTCGACCCCTAATTTTTGAATGGCCTCAGTAAAGCCAAAGCTATCCATCCGCACGCCAATAGAACCAACAATGCTGGCCTTGTCCGCATAAATCTCATCGGCTGCGACCGCAATATAATAGCCACCAGAGGCACAGACATCTTCAATCACAGCATAAACAGGAAAAGCATCTCGGGTTGCTTTTAGGCGTGTTATTTCATCATTAATAATGCCTGATTGAACCGGGCTACCGCCGGGAGTGTTAAATCGCAAAATTAACCCTTTAGCCGTTTCAGTTTCAAATGCGTCACGTAGGCTGGCGACAATATCATCCGCATTGGCTTCTGATTCACTGGAGATAACGCCTGCGATATTAATCATTGCGGTATGCTCAGTGGTAATCGATCCACCGGTAGATTTAAAAAAAGTGAGCGCTAGGAAGGCGACTAAATATAATAAGATCAGTCCGCGAAAGACATTTTTCCAACGGCGGCCAGCACGTTGTTCTTTAACGGCTGAAAAAGCCAAATCTTCGAGCACACGACGTTCCCAGATAGGTTCATCTGATGTGGTGCTATCTATATTATCGTTACCAAATGCCATATATTTATCCTTTATTTGAGGTTTCTAGCCATAATTCTACCTGTTTCAGATCGGAAACAATAGCCCGCGGCTGACAGGCTTGCAATAAATCATGGCTGTGGGCGCCGCTGGTTACACCTAGACTATCTGCACCTGCATTATGCGCCATATTGAGATCATATTGGGTATCGCCGATAACTAAGCTCTGCGGTGGTGTGACACCGAGATGAGCGACCAGTTCATCAACCATTTGTGGATGCGGCTTAGAATGACATTCATCGGCACAGCGGGTGGCGTGGAATAAATCGCCTAGGCCGGTTAATGCTAACATACGATCCAGGCCGCGGCGGCTTTTCCCAGTGGCAACCGCAAGGAAAATATCTTGCTTGGCAAGTTTCTCTAGTAAGGGGACAGCATGATCAAATAGCGTGGGATCATGCGGTGTTTGCCGCCAAACGGCAAGATATTGGTCGGTTAAGGGCTGGCGCTGGCTGAGTGATAGAGTAGGGTATAGTGCGTGTACCGCTTCATCTAGGCCAAGCCCAATAATATGGCGGATGACATTATCATCAAGTGGCTCAAACTCTAAATCATTAATCGCCTGGCGCATACAGTGGACGATATGCGCCGTTGAATCCATTAAGGTGCCATCCCAGTCGAAGATGATAAGTTGATAACCGTGATTCATGTATTTCGTCCATGTTTGAGGGTGTTAAGGAAGT
>DBOG01000007.1:4162-15269 GCA_002299915.1 Proteobacteria bacterium UBA652
TCAGCTGCCAGGCATGTAAAAATAAGCGTTTTAAGCCTAAGGGGCGCAATGAGCGATTAAATAAGCGATTGCCATATTTATCATCTGCCGCTAGAGGGTGGCCAATATGGGCGCTATGTACCCGAATTTGATGGGTACGACCCGTATAGAGCACCACTTCGGTAAATTGGGCAATGGCTTCGCCTTGTCCGTTACGATAAAGGTCTCGCGGGATAAATAAGGTGCGGGCTGATTTACCTGCGGCATCAACACGTACCATACGGTCACCATCTGTTGGCATCGATTGTTTGAGCAAAGGGGCGTTCACTTCTTTTTCACCCTGTAGCCAAGCGCCTTTCATTAAGGTGAGATAGCGTTTATCAATCGTATGATCGCGGAATTGATCTTGTACTTCAAGCAATGAAATTCGACTCTTTGCCAGCAATAAGCAGCCAGAAGTGTCACGGTCTAGGCGGTGGATCAGTTCTAAAAAAGGTAGCTCTGGACGTAATAATTTTAATGCCTCGATCACGCCTTGGCTGATCTTGCTACCAGCATGGACAGCGAGGCCACTAGGTTTGTTGATAACCAGTAAATCATCATCTTCAAATAAGATACTGTCAGTTAATATTTGACGGAGGCTATCGCTAAGATGGCTGGAGACTACTTTAGTGCTTATACGGAGTGGTGGCAAGCGTACAATATCATTTAATTGTAGTTTATAGGTCGCTTTAATGCGCCCTTTATTAACCCGCACTTCACCTTTGCGGATAGCGCGATAAATGCGGCTTTTGGGCACGCCTTTCTGTAAAGATAACAAAAAGTTATCAATCCGCTGACCTGCATTTGAGTCCGTTATTTCAATAAATTGGACGGCTGGAGCCTTTTGGGTAGTAGATCGAGCAGGTGTTTGCATAAGATAAAGCTTGTTGTTAAGACGATAGACTGTTATATTCTTTGGCTGGTAGGCCAGTTTTTAGCTTGGTCAGTGTACCAGAATATTAAGAATAAGCAGAAAATTAGTGGTATATGCTCCCTAGGAATTCGGTTGAGCATCACGAAAAACGAATAATGCCTAGCTTCATTTGTGACCATATTAAATAATGATGGGGCGGCAGAGATAAAAGCAATTTGTGATGCAAATTGTTGATAATAAGCAGTAGGCTTTACATATCAAAAATAAAAAACATGGGAAATGCCATGTTTACGTGTATAAATAATAAAGCGACATCGGTGATAATGTCGTCGCAAGTGAAACACATCGAGCAGGTGTGATGAAAATGGTGGAAAGGTTCATCATAAAGCCACGGCAGGCAACAATAACAATGGGCGGAGCACTTTTAAGGGTGTGTGTTTGGTCGCAATATAAGACGATCTCAAAAGCTGGGTTATGCTGTGAGGAAAACTGTTTACGTTTAAGAAAAACGTATAACAATGTTATTATGCGGGATATGTAAACCTCGATAAAATAGAGGTAGTACATGAAACGAATTTTAATTAACGCAACCCATGAAGAAGAGTTGCGGGTGGCAATGGTCGATGGCCAGCGCTTATATGATTTAGACATTGATGTCCCATCACGCGGACAAAAAAAAGGCAATATCTATAAAGGGAAAATTACCCGAGTAGAGCCAAGTTTGGAAGCGGTTTTTGTTGAGTATGGTTCAGAAAAACAAGGCTTCTTACCGTTAAAAGAAATCGCTAAGAGCTATTTCAAATCATCCAAAGAAGGCAAAGATCGTCCTAGCATTAAAGAATTGCTATCGGTGGGTCAAGAGCTAACAATCCAAATTGAGAAAGAAGAGCGTGGTAATAAAGGCGCAGCTTTAACGACCTTTATTAGCTTGGCAGGTCGTTATTTGGTATTAATGCCTAATAACCCTCGGGCTGGCGGAATTTCACGTCGGATAGAAGGTGAAGAGCGCGCTGAATTACAAGCTGTGCTCCGTACTTTAGATGTGCCTGAAAGTATGGGTATGATTGTGCGCACAGCCGGTGTGGGTAAAGAAGCAGAAGAATTGCAATGGGATTTAGAATATCTGGTGCAACTCTGGTCTGCGATTGATGAGGCAACCCAAGCCCAAGCTGCGCCATTCTTGGTTTATCAAGAAAGTAATGTAGTGATTCGCGTGCTACGCGATTATTTGCGCAAGGATACGGGCGAGATCTTAGTGGATTCACCTGAGATGTATCAAGTGGGTTATGACTTTATGAAGATGGTCATGCCACATGAGCTAGATAAATTCAAACTGTATAAAGATAAAACACCCTTGTTCACGCGTTATCAAGTTGAGAGCCAGATTGAAACGGCATTTCGGCATGAAGTCCGTTTGCCTTCAGGTGGTGTATTGGTGATTGATCCAACCGAGGCATTGATTTCGATTGATGTGAACTCTGCGCGGGCTAATAAAGGCAGCGATATTGAAGAAACCGCATTTAAAACTAATTTGGAAGCTGCGGAAGAAGTTGCGCGACAATTACGGTTACGAGATCTAGGCGGTCTAGTCGTTATTGATTTTATTGATATGGGACCAAGTCGCCATCAGCGTGACGTTGAAAATCGTTTGCGAGACAGTTTGAAGATGGATCGTGCGCGGGTGCAATTGGGTCGAATTTCTCGGTTTGGTTTATTAGAAATGTCACGCCAGCGGTTGCGTCCATCACTGGGTGATTCGCATTCAGCCGTGTGTCCACGGTGTTCTGGTTTAGGCCATGTGCGTGGGGTGGAATCATTGGGTTTGTCTATTTTGCGGTTATTGGAAGAAGCCTCAAAAGATTCAACGGCGCAATTGGTGGTGCAACTGCCCGTGTCGGTGGCAACCTTTATGTTGAATGAAAAACGCCAAGAAGTGTCAGCAATTGAACAGCGTGGTGATGTGCGTATTACCTTAGTACCGAATCCACATATGGAAACACCGCATTACGAAATTGAACGTTTGAGTTTTGGCGGTGAGCGGCGTGAAGCGAGCCATTTTTTGGTTGATGTGCCTGAAGCAGAAGTACTGGGTGCGTTGCAGGATAAGCCTGTTGTGGAAAAAGCAGCCGTGCGCGGTGTTTCACCCGATGCCCCCGCACCCAAACCTAAACAAGACGCGAAAAAACCAGGCTTATTAAAGCGGCTTTGGATAATGCTATTTGGTGCAGCACCCAAAGCAGCAGAAAAACCAGTGAAGCAGCAGCCCACGCGACGGAATAATCGGAATGGGGAGCAACGGCGTGATCGTGATAACAATGAATCTCGCAATAATAATCGGCGGAATAGCCGCTCACGTGGCAATCGCTCACGCAACCAACGTAATGATCACAAAGATCGTGATAGCAATGATAATCGTAAGCAACGCACGGATAAACGCCAAGGACAAGATAAGAAAGCGAATGCTAAGCCGAAGCCAGAAGAGACAAATACAGAACGTGCTCCACAAAGTAAAGAAAAGGCTAATGACGGAAGTGGAGAGCGTCAAGGCGCACGCCGTTCGCGTCGTGGTGGTCGTCGTCGTCGTCCTAGTCAAGAAGGTGAACGTGTTGCTTCGGGGCCGAATGTGTCAGAAACAGGTGCTAAAAAAGAAGTGGATGGTAATGCTAAACCAACGGCGGTACCTGAGGTAAATGGTAATGTTGTGGCGGCTGAAAAAGCGAACACGGCAGATGGCAATACAACCACTGCGAATAAACCGCGGGCACCAAGAACACGAAATAGGCGGTCACAAACAGGCGTTGAAAAAGCGCTAGCGGCTAAAGAAAAAGAAGCAGCATCAGCAAACGGGGCAACACAGCCGAAGACGAAACCAACTAGACGTCCGCGGCGGTCACGACCAGCAAAATCAGCGGCAGAAAAAGCGGATAAACCGCTGACAGGAGTAGCAAAAGCCTTGGCAGCAAAGGCGTCAGCAGCTAGTTCTGTACAAAAGCCCCGTAATCCACGTAAGATATCTCCTAGAGTTAAGAAAGAAGTGGATATTTCCGGAGATGACAAATAAGCTAACGACAGCAGACTTACTGGCCTTGATCGGCCAGCAAGTAACGTATCAACAGCATCAGTGCGAGATCGTTGAATTGTTAGATTCTTCTGTATTGGTATTGCAGGTTGTGGCACAAGTGGCTCATCAAGATGATGATTACCAGATCCAACCCACACAGCATGGGGAAGGGCATCGGGAAGTACCGATGACTTTTACGCTAGATGTGTTTGATGTCGATGGAGAACCTCACCCGGAACTGATAGCTTTGAATTTGTTTTGATCAAATAAAAGTGAAGTCCGGGCAAGTTTTAATCTTTTATTTTCTCTGAAGCAAGCATAGAAATAACACGGTTTCTCCCCGCTCCTTTTGCTTGATACATTGCTTCATCAGCGCTACGTAAGGTGTCTTTAATAGATTTTTCCCCTATTGTCACACCAAGGCTAGCGGTAATTGATAATGTTTGGTGATTGACGAGAATAGGTGTGTTCGCTATTACAAGGCGTATTTTTTCTGCTAATGTTATTGCATCATCAAGTGATGGAGATAGGAAAATAATTGCAAACTCTTCGCCACCGATTCGGGCACAGGTATCTGATGTTCGGGTTGTCTGTTGTAGCATTTCGCCAATCTGTGTAAGTACAGCATCTCCCATAATATGGCCAAAGGTATCATTGATTCGTTTAAAGTGATCAATATCCATAAGTATTAGTGCAACATTTTGATCAATACGTCGGTTTGTTTTGAAAAGGACTTCTGCAGTTTCATAAAAGGCCCGCCGATTATATAAACCTGTTAATTCATCTGTTCGTGCTAATTTTTCTGCTTGTTGGGTGGAGAGTTGAAGTTGATGTGTCAATGCTATATTTTCATAACGCGTTTGTGCATTTTTATTGCTAACACGCACCGCAGAGATAAAAAATATTAGGCAGCTAGTTGCAATACTGCTTGTGATCAGGCTGTTTCCATAGAAGAGAAACCAGAGCGTGATGGGAAGTAAGCTACCAAATACAGCCATTAATGTAACTATACGGTGTGGTGCATATACAGACAAGGAACCACCCGCAATGCCCATTAGAAAAAAGACAATCATTGTTTGGTATAACAATGAGTCTTTTGGCATTATCCATACGGCGCCAAGCCCCCATATCAAAATACTAATAGTATGGCTTATCAAATAGGGCTTTTCCCATTGCAAATGTGTATTTTCAAGTGGTTTGACTTGTTTATAGCGTACAAATAGCAAGATCCTCGCAATTGTCGCGCATAATATTGCACTAAACCATGTTATTAATATTGTATGTTGTTGTACTGACCAGAGTATCGTAACAACAAAGCTAGCGATGATAAAACCAATGAGTACCGCGGGAAAAGATTGTGCATAGAGATCTTCGATCTCTTTTGCACGAACCAATAATTTTAAGTTTGAATCAATATCTGATATTTGCATGGATTTACGATAGCATAAATTTATCTGTCTTGCAGTTTATGACGGACAAGTTCGAGTTGAGACTGTGTATCTATGCCATGTCCAGGCTCAATGTCTGCTCGTGTTAGGTGGATCCGTTTACCGTGATATAGCGCGCGAAGCTGCTCTAGAGATTCATGTTTTTCTATGTCACAGGACGCTAAATCGGCATAACTTTTGAGGAAATGACAGCGATAGCCATACAAGCCAATATGACGATAGTGTGGAATTGGAATGGTAAGCGGCTGAGTGGTGTTATCGCTAGGAAATTGGTTGCGTAGCCATGGAATGGGCGCGCGGCTGAAATAGAGTGCATAACCTTGGGAATCAGTAACAACTTTGACCGTGTTAGGATCAAAGATGTCAGTTGGATCATCAATCTCACGATAGAGGCTAGCTATATCAGCGGCAGGATGATGATCGAGATCTTGAGCCACTTGATTAATTAAACTGGCAGGAAGGCAGGGTTCATCACCTTGTACATTGACAATAATATCATCATTATCAAAGCCATAATGGGCAGCAACTTCGGCAATACGATCGGTGCCAGAAAGATGATCATCGCGTGTCATACAGACTTCGGCACCGAATTGTTCAGCAGCCTGTTGAATACGTTTATCATCAGTCGCAATGATGATTTTATCCGCACCACTTTCACAGGCACGCTCATAAACATGCTGAATCATGGGCTTGCCTACAATATCGACTAGTGGCTTGCCAGGTAAGCGACTGGAGGCATAGCGCGCGGGGATGACGATTTTAAACTGCATTATTCATCATTCGCTAGCGACCGCGCTTCATCGGCCAGCATCACGGGGATATCATCTTGAATAGGATAGGCCAGTCGGCAAGACAGGCAGATAAGCTCTTTTGTAGCAGCTTGGTGTTGTATGCTGCTTTTACAGATCGGGCAGGCGAGGATAGCAAGTAATGTTTTATCCATTAGGAGGGTTCCTTTTTCTTTAATGCATTAATACCTTGCATAAGCAGGCGACTAAAGTCAGTATCAAGCTGTGCATCAACGGGTAAAAACCACATATTATCTGAGGCGAATACTTTACATTTTACCGCATCTTTTTCTGTCATGAGAATAGGATGATCATCTGGAAAGTCTAAATCGTTTTTCTGGTAAGGATGATGATCAGGAAAAGGGTGGGTGAGTAAGCTTATATCTTGTTGCCGAAGTTGTTGAAAGAAGCGTTTGGGATATCCAATACCTGCAACGGCATGAACCGTTTCCCCTGCAAAATCAGCCAAGGGTTTATGCTGTGTTGGATCATGTAGATTGATCAGTGCGCTGGCTTGTAATTGCATTTTATGGCCGTGTGGGTGGTCGCCGCCATTAAAGACCAGGAAGTCGATTGACTGTAAGCGAGATAGAGGCTCGCGGAGCGGTCCTGCGGGAAGGCAGTGTTGATTACCAAATTGACGCTCGCCATCAACGATTACAATTTCAATATCACGTTTGAGTGCGTAGTGCTGCAAGCCATCATCAGTGATGATGATGTCACACTTGTGGCTGGCCAATAATAGTTTTCCAGCGATCACTCTATTAGAGAAGACCATCACAGGACATTGGCTACGCTGGGCGATCAATACAGGTTCATCCCCCACTATCCGCGGATCACTATCTGCGCTAACAAGCTGCGGTGAGCTTAGGGATTGGCCACCATAACCACGGCTGATAATACCGGGTTTAAAGCCGGCTTCTGTTAATTGCTGCGCTAGCCAAATTACAAAGGGTGTTTTACCCGTACCACCGACGGTAATATTACCAATGATAATAACAGGGGCTGACAATTGGCATTGCTGAAACAATCCGCGGTGGTATGCTTGGTGGCGTAGCCAGATAAGCGATCGATAACAGGCTGAAAGGGGTGTCAGCAACCAGCGACTAGGCTGGCGTTGATACCATTTTTGCGTGAGCCAGTGAACAAATATACCCATGGTTTATGCAGGGCTATCTTGGAATTGTAGGCGGTGTAATTCTGCATAATGACTCTTTTTAGCCAGTAATTCAGCATGGGTGCCAGACTCCATAATATGACCATTATGGATCACAATAATGCAGTCGGCTTTTTCAATAGTGGAAAGTCGATGGGCAATCACAAGCGTGGTGCGTGCTTGCATCAAATTATCCAATGCAGCCTGAATATGGCGTTCTGATTTACTGTCAAGTGAGGCCGTGGCTTCGTCTAGAATTAGAATAGGGGTGTTTCGGAGCAGGGCGCGGGCAATCGCAATTCGTTGGCGCTGACCGCCTGAGAGTAATAAACCATTCTCGCCGATAAGGGTGTCTAAACCTTGCGGCATTGCTTGGATAAAATCCCAAGCATAAGCAGATTTTGCAGCGGTGATAATATCGCTGTCACCTATGTTGTCATGCGTACCATAGGCAATATTATTACGGATGGTGTCATTAAATAGGATGACTTGTTGATTGACTAGTGAAATATGTTGGCGTAAATCTGCTAAGGGAAAATCGGTTATATTAATACCATCGAGACTAATCGTGCCCGAAGAAGGATGATAAAAACGAGGGAGCAGGCTGACAAGTGTTGATTTACCACTACCAGAATGGCCAACAAAAGCAATGGTTTGTCCCGCTTTGGCATGGAACGATACATTGCTGAGTACATTTCCCTTAGCCTCATCATAAATAAAGCTAACCTTATCGTAGCGAATATCGCCTTTTGCTTGCGCGAGTTTATATGAGCCAGTATCTAACTCAGATTGTTGATCTAGTAGGGAAAATATACTCTGAGCTGCTGCAATTCCACGTTGTAAGCCAGAATTTATTTTGGTGATCCGTTTAATCGGTGTGAGCAGCATAAACATGGCGGTAATAAAAGAAATAAACGTTCCCACCGTTATTTGCTCAAGCATCTCAGGCCGGGTGGCAAAATAAATCACTCCAGCCAGCCCTAATACCGAGATCAATTCAATAATGGGTTGGCTAGTGGCATCGGTTGAGATCATTTTCATCATCTGCCGTCGGTTGCGTTGGTTGATTTGTTCAAATCGATAATATTCATATTGCTGGCTACCAAAAATTTTAACTTCACGGTGGCCTTTGATGACTTCACTGCTAATATGACCGACATCTCCCACTGATTGTTGAATGTTTTTACTCAGTCGTCTGAAGCGGTAGCTGATTTTATACACTAATAGCGCGGTTAAAGGTGCGGTGATCAAAATAATCAATGATAGCTTTCCATTGAGATAAAACATCCATGCCAATAAACCGAGGATGGTTAAACTATCTCGGATTAAAACCAGAATAGCACGGGTAGTCGCATCTGCGACTTGCTCCACATCGTAGATTAATTTTGCCATCAGCTGACCAGAGGTATTGTGATCATAATAGGCAGTCGGTAGGCCGATTAGATTTTGAAACATTTCAGCACGTATATTTTTAACGATATTGCGGGAGATCCAACCGAGGCCATATGTGGTTAAGAAGCTGGCAGCGCCGCGTAATAAAAAAATACCAATTAACACGATTGGCATCAGTTTAATAATAGTGGGATCGCGGTCGACAAAGCTGCCATCCATCAATGGTTTCATCATTGCGGCAAGGCTTGTTTCGGTTGCTGCGGAAACCAACATAGCGAGAACCGAAGCAATAAATACCAACCAATAAGGTTTTACATAGCCTAATAGCCGCTGGTAAATTTGTGCAGGGCTAAGATGCGGTGTATCCGTGTTCATTATTCTGGTTTTACCACCGCTTCACTGGTTTTACGGGTGGATAAGGTGAGGCGGGTATAACCCAGCTGCTGTGCCACATCCATTACGGTAACAATCAATTGATATTCGACATTAGCATCAGCAGCGATAATGATATGCGGTGTTGGATCGTTGTTGACCAGTTTTTTAAGAAGCTTGGCTAGTTGGGATGGCTTCTTTGCGCTGATAGAGATACCATCAAGTATGAAATGTCCTTCGCTATTGATCGCAATCTCAATCGCATCTTCCATTCCTTCACTGGGCTGACCTGCAGCTTCCGGTAGATCTACTTTTAATGAGCTTTCACGAATAAAGCTGGTTGATACCATAAAAAATAGCAGCAATAAGAAAACAACGTCAATCATCGGCGTCAGATTTACATCGGGTTCCTCTGGTCGCGGTAACGAAAGTTTCATTATTTGCTTACTTCTTCTTCGGTTTCAGGATCATACACACGGCCACTATGTAGAATATCAATAAGTTTGATTGCTTGTTCTTCCATATCCACCACTAATGTGCTGATTTTTCCACGGAAAAAACGATAAAAAATAATCGTCGGAATGGCAACTAATAAACCTGCCGCGGTGGTGAGTAAGGCTTGAGAGATACCATCTGCTAACACTTCTGGATTACCTACACCTTCGGTTGTAATGGCAGCAAACACTTTAATCATACCGACAACGGTACCGAGTAAGCCTAGCAGCGGTGAAATAGCCGCAATGGTGCCGAGTGCAGTGAGATTACGCTCTAATTGTACCGTTACATGGCGACCCACATCTTCAATGCTTTCACGGGTTATATCGCGTGATGATTCTTTGCTGGCTAATCCTGCTGCTAGGATGCGGCCTAGTGGAGAATTTGATTGCAATTCACGGATCCGATTTTTATCCACTTGATTAAACCGTAACCACTGCCAAATTTGAGTAATCAGCTCGGGTGGCGAAACCTTATTTTGTTGAAGCAGAATAAACCGCTCAACAATAATGGCAATGGCGATAATAGAACAGATAAGAAGTGGCCACATGATCCAACCACCCGCTTTGAAAAGCTCCAGCATAATATAGTCTCGTATAAATGAATGAGTAGCTGTATGATACGTGAAAAAGGGTGTGAATAGGAAGGATTAAACTATATTTTTCATTGATTGAATCGTAGAAAAAGATTATTTTGTCGAGCTGGCAAAAAGTGCGGGTAGGTTGTTTATATTATAAATCAGCATTAAGGTATGATTATTAATATTATTAGCATAATGAATAAGCCTGACATTTCTTTCAATAGTGCCATTTAACGTGGTTGAAATAATATAGATTTAATCGATTGGTAATTGGTAGCGATATTACGGAGGTTCTCTTCGCCTTGCTCGGTACTAATGATTCCTGTTGTCATATCCTTTACTTGGTTTACATACATGCTTTTCAATGTGTCTAGAGTAGCGCTGATCTCATAAATGGTTGGATTATCTCTATCTTGCCAATCTTGGGGCAGGGTATGCGGATATTTAGGTTTGAACTGTAGTAAATTATCGCTGCTTTCGAACATGATCTACGTTAACTTATGCTGTTAGGCTGGCAAACAGGGTAGGTAACTGTTCTGGTAATTTATCCACATTATCAATAATAGTGTAATTATTTGCGCCAAATATTCGTTTCACATAATCATCAGCATTAGGATCTAAGGTAAGGCAATATGTAAGTACGCCAGTGCTGTAGAGTTCTTCGACCGCTTTTTTAGTATCATGGCGTAAGTGTTGTGGATCGCGCTCATCAATATCTGCGGGTTCTCCATCCGTGACTAATAAGACTAACTTTCGTCTTTCTGGCTGTCTTAGTAGATGGCTACCTGCATGGCGAAGCGCTGCTCCCATACGCGTTGATAAGCCGCCTTTCATACCAGCAAGGCGTGACTTTGATTCATCATCAAAGTTTTGATTAAAATCTTTGAACCGGTAATATTGTACATCATGGCGACCATCGG
>DBOG01000024.1:0-142 GCA_002299915.1 Proteobacteria bacterium UBA652
CGGACCATAGTTTTTCCTTTTTGTTTTTAAAAGGGTATAGTCGGTTGAGTGAGCTTGCGGACACTCCATGTCATTCCGACCGTTAGCGGAGGAATCTTAAATCTGCTTAAGCCCTTAAGTTCTCTCCGCTAACGGTCGAGAT
>DBOG01000024.1:534-13495 GCA_002299915.1 Proteobacteria bacterium UBA652
AGGTTTAATTTTAGTCGAGATGGCCAGCCCAAGAGGATAAGATAAGCTTAATCCTTTAACATCCGAACAATTTCATCTTCGCCAAGCGGTTGTGTGCCTTTGATACGTAGGCTATCGGCCCACTCTTGGCCAAAATCACGCTGCAAATAGCGGTTGAGAGCAAGTGTAATAAGCATGGCAATGAGGGCGCCGAGGCTGGCGAGTGCCATATCTTTATGCGCATCCCAGATATCGCCTTGGGTGCCGAGATAGGCCATCCCTAGCTCACCACCGAATACCTCAGCCACTGCCCACTCTACAAGCTCATACAGCATGGAGGAAGACATGGTGAGGTCGAGCGGGAGCAGATAGCCCCAGATGCCTTTGACGTTGACAATACGCAGAAATACCTCCCGGATGGGGTAGGCGAGCAATAGGCCATAGCAAAAATGTACCAGTCGATCAAAGTGGTTTCTTTCCCAGCCCATGAGGTCATTGATGGAGATACCAAATAAAGAGCGAGACCAGTCGTTATAAGGCACTTCGGCATAGGTATAGTGGGCACCGATGGTGTGGAGGCAGAGGAAGATAAAAATGAGGGTGTAGGAGACGCGGGAGAAGGGAAAAGATTTGAAGGTGACGGCGAGCAGGAGAACCGCAAGCAGGGTGAGCACATTTTCTAATAGCCAATCACTAATATGCGAGGGATTGATGGCGAAGAACGTCCATTCGATGGCAAATAGGATACCGAGCAGAATGAGATAGTGTTTGTGGGAGAGCGACATTGGGTATCCTTTAGCAATAAGATATGTCAATCATAGTAAAGGCGCATAAAAAAGGGCACTTTCGCACCCTTTTCAAATGATTTGCTTAATTTAACGCCCTGCTTTTAAAGCATCAATTTCGGCTTGCAAATCAAACAGTATTTCTTTTAAATTGCCGATATCTTGTTTAAGATTACGCACGGTTTGTGAGTTACGCGCAATGGCTTCTCGCATTTCGGGGCTGATGGCGCCATCCAGCTGATCTTGTGCTTTGCCGCGTGCGGTAGCCAGCACAGTGGCAATATCAAGGACTAACCAATCACGACGCTCTTGGCCGGTGCGGGGGTCAATATAAAATGCTTGCCCAGAATCTAAGGCAAGCTGTCCTGTGAGCTCGGTAGAGGGGCTAGTGCGAAAGCCAGGTAACAGCGGGTTGGTTCGGCGATCGATTTCTTGTTGGGTTGTTTTGTCTTTTTTGTAATACACTTGGTGGGTGAGGCCAAAGATGATATTGAGTTTGCCATTTTGTAGGAAGACACGGCCAGAGGTCGTTTTGCGGGCAGTGCCGAGGGCGCCGGGATGCGAGCCAATGGTGACAAAGTTAACATCTTCATTGGGCTGGGCAAGATTGAGCCCTTGGCTGAGCGCGCGGCTTAATACTTGTTGCTCGCCAATGGAGAATAAGGGGGTTTCTACCCGCTTAAGCAATACCCGGTCACTTAAGTAAAGTGAGCTAAGAAGGGTGCGCATATCGGTTTCTGCGATGGCGGTGGGATGGGAATTTATCGTGTCAGCAGCATCGCTATTGACGATTTTAACATATTGAAAATCAGACGCTTCCCACAGGGTGCGGCTGGCTGGGCCAGCAACGTCACCGCCACGTTTGAAAGGATTACTGCACGCCGTTAGGCCAATACTAAGAATGGCAATAAGGGCTAATCCCAAAAAAGGTCGAGCAGTAGTTGTTTGCATAATGTTTCCTTTGTCTCTTTTAATTTGATGGTTCTGTACGGACTATTTCCGTGTTTTTTTGTTCCCGACATAATAATGCTTGCACAGCTTCGCGGGGGTTATGACCTTCGAATAGTATATTACAGACCTGCTCAACGATAGGCATTTCTACATTAATTTGTTTTGCCCGCAGCAAAACTTCACGCGCAGCATGCATGCCTTCAACGGTTTTACCGACTTGTGCGATCGCTGCATCAACGCTATTTGTGCTGGCAAGCGCAAGACCCAGCTGACGATTGCGACTTTGATCGTCGGTGCAGGTTAAGATCAGATCGCCGAGACCAGCCAAGCCGATTAAGGTGTCTGTTTGCGCACCCAGTTTTTGGCTAAGGTGTAAACTTTCAGCTAGGCCGCGGGTGATGAGTGCGGCGCGGGCATTGGCACCGAAGCCTAGGCCATCAGAAATACCAGCGGCAATGGCGAGCACATTTTTAATCGAACCACCGATTTGTACACCTATAATGTCATGTGTTGTGTAGACGCGCAGCGTCGGGCGATGCAAGAGGCCTGCTAATCCTGTAGCAAACACGGGATCTAACGAGGCAATTGTAAATGCGGTGGGCAGATCTTGTGCCACTTCAGCGGCAAAGCTAGGGCCTGAAATAATGGCGAGCGGATGATCGTCGCCTAGGATTTCTAGCACGGTGTCGTGTAAAAAACAGCCTGTTTCGGGGGTCAGCCCTTTGGTGGCCCAGCTGATCGGCGTGGTGGCGGCAATATGCTGTTTTACTTGGCTAAGGCAATCTACAAAAGCGAGGCTAGGCACAGAAATAAGTACGTGTTTGGCTTGGTGTAATGCCTTGCCGAGATTGGCTTCGATCCGCAGACTATCAGGAAAAGCAACGCCCGCAATATAGCGGCCGTTTTCTCGATCTTTTGCTATTAAAGCGAGTTGTTTTGGATCGCGACCCCACAGAATAACATCGTGGTTATTCCGCGCAATAGCAATGGCCAGCGCCGTTCCCCATGCGCCCGCCCCGAGCACGACGGTGGGAGAGAGGTTGGGAAAAGGTGCGTTTGATGCCATGGTGGCTTGGTTTTAGTGGGTGGTATTATCTGATTTTTCAGCCGTTGCTTTTTGTTGCGCTTGTTCAATTTGTTGCATATACAAGGCATCAAAGTTAACAGGTGCGAGCACGAGCTGTGGGAAACCGCCTTTGAGCACGATGTCTGAAATTACTTCACGCGCAAAGGGGAATAAGGTGTTTGGGCAGTAGCTGCCGACCAATGGGCCCATTTCTTCAGAGGAATAGCCTCGGAGGGTAAAGACTCCTGCTTGTTGCACTTCAACTAGGAAGGCGACTTTATCTTCCACTTTTGCCGTGACGGTAACGGATAAGGTGATTTCATGGGTGTCATCATCCAGCTGGTTGTAGGAGTTACTTAGCTGCAAGTCAAGCTCAGGCTTCCATTCTTCACGGAAAATATTCGGTGAATTTGGGGTTTCAAATGAGATGTCTTTGGTGTAGATTTTTTGGATCGTAAAGGTTGCTTGTTGTTGCGCTTCGGTTGATCCGTTGTCGTTTTCAGCCATGATATGTCCTAAAGGTTAAAGTTATGAGGCAGCCAATAGGCTGTCGAGTTGTTTATTGCGATCAAGGGCAACTAAGTCGGTATAACCCCCGATGCTATCACCATTGATAAAAATTTGTGGCACCGTACGTTGTTTGCTACGCGCTATCATTTCGTCACGCTTTTCTGTATCTAGATCGATACGAATTTCTGTGTAATCCGCATTTTTACGTTGCAATAGCTGTTTAGCCATCACGCAGTAGGGGCAGATCCCCGTGGAATAGAGTTCAATATTCGCCATGTTTTAACTAAATAGGGGCAATTGTTCTATTTTCCAACCTTGAATCCCGCCTTTTAATACATAAACTTCCGTAAAGCCACTTTCTTGGAACTGTGTTGCGGCGGTTTGGGCGCGTTGACCTGAGGTGCAAACGAGAATAACCGGCTTATCAGGCCCTCTAATTTTTTTGATTTTGTCGGGCAGCTCGGAAAGTGGAATGTTTTTTGATTCGGCAATATGTCCTTGGCTAAATTCACTGTGATCGCGCACGTCGATAAACCGACCTTTATGCTGGTTAATTAATTGTGTTGCCTGACTACTGCTAATAGCATTGCTGGCGCCGCCCCGGAGGATCTGGCTGATGAGCAAGCTAGAAAGCACAGCGAAGGTGAGCACGAGGATCCAGTGGTTGCCAATAAATTCGTTTAAATTTTCCATCTTAAATAGGGGGTCCCAAATCTTCATTTATAGTTATAAAAACTGCTATATAATACACGGGTTTGGAGATATATTATATAAAGGAAGAGCATGACAGATGCACGGCGACCATTGGCGCTGATTATTTTGGATGGGTGGGGAATGGGGGAGCCATCGGCAGATAATGCTGTGTCGATGGCGAACACGCCTGTTTGGGATAAACTGTGGCAGCAGATGCCACATGCCTTGGTGAATGCATCAGGAGCCTCGGTGGGGTTACCGGGTGACCAAATGGGCAATTCTGAAGTGGGCCATATGAATATGGGGGCGGGGCGTGTAGTGTATCAGGAATTCACCCGCATTAGTCGTGCTGTGCGAACGGGATCATTTTTTACCAATCGCACTCTGACGGATGCAGTTGATCATGCTTTAGCAGAAGATAAGGCGTTACATGTTTTGGGCTTACTCTCACCGGGCGGCGTACATAGCCATGAGGGCCATTTGCAGGCGATGGTGAAATTGGCTGCTGATCGTGGTTTGAAAAAAATCTATGTACATGCTTTTTTAGATGGACGCGATACACCACCAAAAAGCGCGCAAAGTTCAATTGAGGGGATGGAAACACATTTTAAATCAGTCGGCGCAGGTCAGTTTGCGTCCATTATCGGTCGGTTTTATGCGATGGATCGCGATCAGCGCTGGCAGCGTGTAAACAAAGCCTATCAATTGATTACCCGTGGAGAAGCTGATTTTCAAACAGAAACCGCATTAGCTGCATTAGATGCTGCTTATGCGCGTGATGAGGCGGATGAGTTTGTGCAGGCGACGGCAATTGTGCCTGCGGGTGGTGCGCCAGTGACGGTGAATGATGGTGATGTCGTGATGTTTATGAACTTCCGTTCAGATCGAGCGCGGCAGCTGACCGACCTTTTTATTTCTCCTGAATGTGGAGATGAGCCACGTAGCCAACGGATGGTGCCTGTTTATTTTGTTTCATTGACGGAATTTAGCAGAGCGTTTGATGTGCGGGTTGCGTTTCCGTCTGAAAAAATACCCAATGTATTAGGTAAGCATCTTTCTCAACTAGGGTTGCGGCAATTGCGCATTGCGGAAACAGAAAAATATGCGCATGTGACTTTCTTTTTCAATGGTGGTCGCGATGAGCCGTACGACGGGGAAGATCGAATTTTGATCCCATCACCTGCGGTATCAACCTACAATTTGAAGCCAGAAATGAGTGCAGAAGAAGTTACCGACCGGCTGATTGAAACAGTTTTAAAGCAGCAATACGATGTGATTATTTGTAATTATGCGAATGCGGATATGGTCGGGCATTCTGGCGATTTTGCAGCAGCGGTGAAAGCGGTTGAATTTTTGGATACGTGTTTGGGTCGTGTATGGGAAGCAATGCAGCAGGTTAATGGTCGGATGTTGATAACGGCTGATCACGGCAATGCTGAAATGATGCAGGACACGAGTAGCGGACAGGCACATACTGCGCACACCTCGAATCTTGTCCCATTATTATATGTGGCCGACACGCATGCAGATCTTATTGTAAGCTGTGAGGAAGGAGGCGTGTTGGCGGATATTGCACCCACGATGCTATCACTAATGGGCTTGCCGATACCACAAGAAATGACAGGACGACCATTAGTCCGTTTTGCGAGCGATGTTGCTGAGGCTGATGAATAGTAGGCGAGTACGATATTGTTTAACTGTGCTGATTTTAATCAGCGGGTTTTTGTCTGTTGCGGCTATAGCCGTGGATACGACAGCAGAAAAGGTTAAATTAGAAGACATCTCAAATACACTAAAAGCACAGCAAGCTGCGTTAAAAGCCGCCAAAATGTCGCGCAAGGAGTTGCTGGCATTACAAGAAAGTTCGGCAAAGGCAGAAACAGAAATAAGCCAAGCCTTACTGAGTGTAAAAGCGGCGGTGGCGACACAAGCAGAGAAGCTTGCTAATTTAACAACACAAGAACAAGAAGCCAGTGAAAACCAAGCGCAGCACATGGCAGTATTAGTGACGCAATTACGCGCTATTCAACGCCAGGCTCAGCCCAATTATTTGCAGGCATTATTAAGCCAAGACGATCCGACAGAAGTGGCTCGTGGGTTGACGTATTATCGCTATTTCCATCAGGCGAGAGCTGAACAAATGACGGATATTTCAGAGAAATTAGCAGCCTTAACGGCGCAAAAGCAAGAGGTTGTAGTCGAGCACGCGCGATATCAAGATTTATTCATAAGCCAGCAAGAAAAGCAACGTGCCTTGGCGGTACATAATGCAGAACGACAGGCGGCAGTGGCGGTATTAGATAAAACAATTGCCTCACAGGATTCGGCGTTATCAGCCTTGCAGACACAACAGAAAAAACTGCAAGAGCTGGTTAAAGCCTTAAATAAAAAGCCGCTTCCTAAGCCAAAGCCTGCGGTGGCAACCAAGCCAACACCGAAACCAGCCCCCTCTAAACCTGCAACCGCTAATGCAAAAGGCCGGCAATGGCCACTAAAAGGTAAAACCTTAGCGCGTTATGGCAGTCGGCGCAGCAGCAGTAAATTAAAGTGGCAAGGGATGATGATTGGTGCAAAAATGGGACAACAAGTATCGGCCGCAGCATCAGGCCACGTGGTGTTTGCAGATTGGATGCGCGGTTTTGGATCGCTACTCATTATCGACCATGGTAATAATTATATGACACTTTATGGTAATAATCAGGCACTTTTGCGGAAAGTAGGTGACAAAGTAGCGGTGGGTGACTTGCTGGCGTATAGTGGCAATGATGGGATCCGCCCCTATGCGGGTTTATATTTTGAAGTTCGGAAAAAGGGCGAGCCAATTGATCCGGTTAGCTGGTTAAAATAAATTGACAGGAAAAAACATGTATTTTTTAAAACGTAAAACAGGTTGGGTCTTAATAGGCGTCATCGTGGGCGTCATACTGAGCCTTGGGTCGGGTGTGTTGGCAGAAAAACCGATGGGCGCGCCACAGGCATCCCCCGATATCCCGTTTAAAGAATTACGTGCTTTTTCAGAGGTGTTTGGCCGGATTAAATCTAGCTATGTTGAGCCGGTTGAAGATAAAGAATTATTAGAAAACGCTATTAAAGGCATGTTAACAGGGCTAGATCCACATTCAACTTACTTGGATGTCAAAGGCTTTAAATCATTGCGTGAAGGCACATCAGGTGAGTTTGGGGGCCTCGGTATTGAAGTTACCATGGAAGATGGTTTTGTAAAGGTGGTTTCCCCGATTGATGACACCCCCGCAGCCAAAGCTGGTTTGCAAGCAGGTGATTTTATTGTGCGGCTAGATGATGTACCCGTAAAAGGCATGACGCTCGGAGAGGCGGTAGACATCATGCGCGGTAAACCTGATACGGATATTGATTTGCTGGTGGCACGCGAAGGCGAAGAGCCCTTCACCGTTACGATTACGCGTGCAATTATCAAAGTGCAAAGTGTCAGAAACAGAATGTTAGAAGACGGTTACGGCTATCTACGGATCAGCACTTTTCAGCATCGCACAGGTGAAAATGTTCGAGAAGCGATTGCGGAGATGCAGTCAGAAAGTGACGGTGAATTAAAAGGGTTGGTATTAGATTTACGGAATAATCCAGGCGGCTTATTGCAAGCTGCGGTTGAAGTATCGGATGCCTTTGTGAAAAAGGGGTTATTGGTCTATACCGAAGGTCGGATTGATGATTCATCGCATAAATTTAAAGCCAAACCAGTCGATTTGCTGCATGGTGCGCCGATGGTGGTGTTGGTAAATGCGGGCTCAGCCTCAGCTTCTGAAATTGTTGCAGGTGCATTGCAGGATCATAAGCGAGCGGTGATTATGGGTAATCAAACCTTTGGTAAAGGCTCCGTGCAAACCATTATGCCATTAACGGATGAAACCGCCGTTAAAATTACTACCGCACGTTATTTCACCCCATCAGGCCGCTCGATTCAAGCGGAAGGAATTACGCCTGATATTGAGCTAACATCGGTTAAATTTACCGAAGCCGAAAAATCACAATTCGAGCGGACACGGGAGCGCGATTTAACAGGCCATATTGGTAATGGTGACAAGGAAGAAGAGAAGCCTAAAGCAAGCGAAGCAGATAAAGCGGATGATGTAAGTGATGAGGATGAAGCAGAAAATTTAGCGATTACCGACTATCCTTTATTAGAAGCGCTGAATCTATTAAAAGGGATTAATGTATTTAAGTAAATTCTTATTGAAAATAGAATAAACTTACTTTTATACTGACTCCTTATCTTTGATCAATCTTGGTATAGAGATTACAAAAGGAATAATGTAAATGAAAAAACACCTACTTCTATTTGTCAGCCTTTTTGGGCTTTCAACGCTAAATTATGCAGGAATTAAGGGTGATATTAATAACAATGGTAGTGTCGATATTCAGGATGTTATTGAGCTAATTAATATTGTTCTTAGTGGTGATGGAGTGGAAGCTACGGAAGCAGACTGCAACGCTGACGGTGTTATTAATATTAGCGATGTTATCTGTGTGATTAACGTTGTTCTTGGTGGCGAGGCCTATGGTCAAGCAGGTACACATACCATAGCGCCGCCATACCAAGAGCCAACAGAATTCGCCACTATCTATTACCCAACAGATGCCAGTGCCGCCAATAAAGTGCCAGTGGTGTTTCTAGCACCAGGATTTGGAGGCGTGGATCCAAATCAATACGATACACTTCTACGTTTTATTGCCAGTCATGGTTTTGCAGCCATTTTTATTGGAGACAACAATAAATTTGATTTCTCTTCAACCGATATGATTGCTGATGCCATTGCGATGGTCACTGCTAAATCTGATATTTTGGACACCACTCGCATTGGTGTGTTTGGGCACTCTAGCGGCGGCGGATATGCGTTTAACATATTGGACAAACTCAGTGATGTACAAGGCTGGGGTACAAATGGACGTTTTATCTTTATCTCTGAAGGCTGGTTTGCCTTTGATATGATGCAAATCGATATGCGGACGTTGCCAAGCAACACTAATGTGATCATGCAAGAATATGCTCCTGAGGAAGGAACAGATGCGCGTATTGTACTAACAGAATATTATTTATTAGAATCCATTGCGGATGATAAAAAGGATTTCCAAGTAGATATTACTGGCAACCACGGATACCCTTATGGCGATGGTGGCACTCAAGCCGATTATGACGGTTTGAGTATTATCCTAGAACCGCTTGATGCACTGATGCAATACACTTTTGTTGATTCAAATAATCAAGTCGCCCATGATGCTGCCCTAGAATTAGGCAATGATGATCCGTATGCGGATGGCGCGGGCATTCAAGGTGTGTTCCCTCGAGGCGATGCTCAAATAGCCTATCCTTGTAATGGCTATAACTTCACCGTTGAAGATATAGATTATTGTGATATCAAAGGCTATCCTTATGCCTCACAATTTGATTCTATTGCAAGCAATAACACCACTATTCAACCAACTCTTGGTGGTGCACCATCACCAGATGTTGAATTTGGTACAACCATCACCCGCATGACCAAGCGAGAAGACCAGCTTGACCATTACCAAAACAATCCTTGGCCAGGTGGCTCGCGCGGCAATCATCACCCTTATCCCAAAACCCAAGCATGGAATGCGGACATGACGATGATACGTTTGAATTATCGTATCTATGATGCCAATACCTTGCAAGAAATATCGCTCACAACTGGCAACACATGGCCGCTGACCTCCGACACATGGAATACGCGTGATTTATATTATATCAATGGCGCCCTAAATGAGCGGAAATGGTCAACCATTGATCCAAATGTATTTTATGGTGTGAAATTAACGTGGGATAAAAAAGGACAATATTATAAGGGCACGATTGATCGAGCGGCACAAACCATTACCTATGATTTAATCCACAGCTTTGGTGTTGCCAATACTGCCGATACCTATCAAACATTCTCTATAGGCAATGGAGAAGGCAATATTTCTTATGATGATAATAGTGTTGTGTTTACAGCTCGAAAAACAGGTGAAGATTACCTCACCGCTATCGTTTATGATAAACAAGCCAATACATCCGTAATAAAAGATTTTGATGGTAATAATGGAAATGCTTTAATCGAGTGGGGGCAAGGTTTTGACTGGATGAGCATATCAGCGCTGGCTAACCACATCATTATTAGCACAAGTGGCAATCTGGAGCTTTATGACATGAATTTAAATCATGTTGGACAACTCAGCGACGAAGCCACCCATGGCGATATGGGTATCGCGCAAAATGGCGAAGAAGTTTTTGTCAGCTTTAAATTTACTGCCCCGCAGGGCATTATGGCACATAGGCTGCAAAAATTTGTTGATGAAGTTAACGATCCCGCTCCAGATGTAGTCGACAATTATCACCACCGACTATTGCCTAGTAAATACAATGGCGGGCATGCCTCCTGTCGAAACTACCAGCGTCCAGGGTGGTGTTATATAAGTACAGTAGCAGAGGGGCATCGTGAGGTGGCTGCACTGAGAATTAATTTTGGCGATCATAGCCTCAATGTGGTTAACCGTTTTGCACAAACGCATACATTCACCCAAGCAAATGGTTCATCAATGGGGTCGCTTGGAAGTGTTAGCCCGGATGGTAAAAGGGTGCTGTTTTTCACCAACTGGGAAGATGGAAATTTAGATTACTACGACAGCGATACCTATCAGGCAGCCATGCCTTAGAGTTTAGAATGATTGCTGTATTTGACGAACACGCTTAATATCAAGCGCGCCCGTTCTTGTTTGGGCTTGGCATAGCGCGCTACGAAAGCCAAGATAATCGGCGCCCAGTGGCTTTAACTTCTCGATGTCTTCGATTCGTAAGGCGCCCGCTAACCCACAGATAAGGGTGTTAGCGTGGGCATCAAGGATGAATTGAGTTAGCTTGTTGGTATCCCAATGATCGAGTAGGCCTCGACCATTTTTGATTGCCGTATCCACCATCGCACCGTGAAAGCCTGCTTGTTTTAGACAGGCTAAATCAAAGCCCACAGGGTAACCATCAGCAAATAACACGCCGATAACAGGTATTTCTAATGTTTGGATGATCGGTGTTAAATCAATCAAGCATTGTTTTAAAGGGGACGCTACCCTTTGTTCGTGTTCATAAAGGGTAGCGTCCCCTTTAAATAGGCCTATTTTGAGATAATCTACGCCTGTTGCCGCCATTGCATGCAGTTTGGGGATGATGATGTCGGCTTGCATCGGCAAATCACCAATGGTGGCGCTGATTTGGCTGGGTAAATTATGGTGCTTCACCCATGCAACGATCTCTGCTGCTGCTTTTGTTTCTAGCGCGCCTAATGCCCCGTTAGCGGGGTTTTTAAGATCAATCAGCGTAGGTGGGCAGTCGATAAGGGTTTTTGCTTCTGACAGCGATTTTACGCTGGCGAGCCATTGGGTGGTGGCCATGCTTTTCTGTTGGCGAGAACTTGTCATTGCGGCCGCTCTATGCAGCCATGCACCGCAGCATTTGTGCTCCTGTACATCACCACCTTTTTAAGCTTGTCATTCCGACCGCAGTGGAGGAATCTTGATGTTATGCAGAGCTTAAGATCTCTCCCTATGGTCGAGATGACAGTATGTAGTGGGCCGTCTGGATGGCATTCTGGGAGATCGGGAAGTTCAATCAAGTGCAATACCTGCAACTTTGATTGTCTCCATCAGCCAGCCCCAGGCTGCTAGCTCTCTTTCGCCAGCGGTTTTCTCAATGGCGATCTGGAGATAGGCAATTTCTTGTTGTATTTTTTCGGGTGGGAGCATGTTCAAGCGGCTGGTGAGCACGGCGGCTTCAATCACAGCGCTTTGGGCGCGGTTAAATCCTCGGAAGGGCGCATGGGTTGCATTATGCACAATTTTGCAGTGGAATTGGGTGCGGGGATCGCCATCAATAAATTCAGCAACTTGTAACTCGCTATGGGAGAGGGCTTGGGCAAGATAACCGCCGTTTATTTTATCGCAATCATGGCTTTCCCAGTCGCGATGACCGGTGAGTGCGCCGGCGAAAACACGCACATCATCGGTGTAGTTAATAGTGCATTGGCGGTGGCGTTTTAGGTTTTCATAGGTGGCGGAGGGCTTGAAGGGTTGAATTAAAATGTGAGCGCCCACTTCTTCTGTTCCCATGGGTGCGTAATGCATGTTTCCATTTTCATTTAGCGTGCCGATGATGACTTCATGAATTTTACTATTCAGCTGTGCCACAGGTGCGATCCTTTTTATTGTTACGATCTTTAGGGCTATCAAAGGTGGTGCCGGCTTGTTTTTGCGTTGTGAGATCCTCGGTTTCATTTTCGGGCGTAGCACAGCCCCAAGTGAGCGGTTCATCTTGGGTATAGCGTTTTCCCAGTTGCCAAGCAATTTCAGCGCGACCAAGCTCGACGCCAAGATAAAAAGCATGGCCAGTATCATCCGCTTTCAAATCAAGCTTGGGATAAAATTCGAAGGGATCGGTGTGCTGGTGGATCCCTTCGCGATTGAATAAATGAATGCCATCCTCACTCAACTTGATCCGGTAGCTGGGATCTTTAATTTGGCTGGCAAGCTCACTGATATCGTCGGCGGAGTCGGGGAAGGGTCGGCGTTCATGCAGCGACAGCAGGGCATCGCTATAATCTCGTGGTAGGGCATCATCTTGTTTGGCGGCAAACATCATCCGGCGCGCCTTATCGGCTTCGGTGATCGCGCGGCGGGCATGTGGGCTGACTTCGGTGGCGAGTACATTGCCAATATTCAGCTCAGAAATAATACCAAACAGCATGGCGTTAATGCCGTTGGTATCGGCATCGGTGAGTTCGGTGAGATTGCCGATCCCCATCATGATATTGGCCTCTGGATGACGCTCACGTAGCGTGTGATAACGCACGATCGAATTGGTTAGCCCAAAGTGAATCGGTTCGATAATGGGATCGGCGATCCAGAGTTTACCTTGTTTTTCCATTATTGCCATCGCGCGCTCTAGTGAGGCGAG
>DBOG01000053.1 GCA_002299915.1 Proteobacteria bacterium UBA652
CCTGAGCTAGGAGTCTGGGCCGTGTCTCAGTCACCGTGTGGCTGAGCATCCTCTCAGACCAGCTATAGATCGTCGCCTTGGTGAGCCTTTACCTCACCAACAAGCTAATCTAATATAGGCCAATCTAATAGCGTGAGGTCCGAAGAGCCCCCACTTTCCTCCGTAGAGATTATGCGGTATTAGCTTACGTTTCCATAAGTTGTCCCCCACTACTAGGCATGTTCCTATACATTACTCACCCGTCCGCCACTCGTCGCCTGCTAGCAAGCTAGCATCGTTACCGTTCGACTTGCATGTGTTAAGCATACCGCCAGCGTTCAATCTGAGCCATGATCAAACTCTTCAGTTTAATTTTAGCTTTGTTTAGTTTTGAGACCATCCACTAGAATATAGTGGCTAGTCTTTACTTCATTTCTGACTTCGTATAAATACTCAATCAGATCCTACTATTTATATATAGCACGATCCAATATAAGCACCCACACATTTGCTTGATATTACGTTTGTTAAAGAGCGTGTTATTCCCGAAAGAATAACCTTCGCCACATTATCTGTGACAAAGAAGCGAGAATTATACAGCCTCGCTCGAATCTGTCAATCTTTTATTTCACCAAACCCACTAAAAATAACTGCAGTTTTCGCTGAAAGAAATGAGCATTCTACAGCTTCTTTTTTTTAGGTCAACACCTAATTTTATTTATTTTAGGACTGGCAACTTAAGTCACTGATACCTTGGAAAATCTTCTTTTCCCAACCTGGATAATATGCTGGTGACCTTTATTGATCATGAGGCTTTTATCCTCAATTTTTTTACCTTCAATTTTTACGGCGCCCTGTTTTATCATTCGCATCGCTTCTGAGGTGCTACTGGTAAGCCCTGCATCCTTCAATACATTAGCAATCATAATCCCCTCTCCCTCTGCTACTAATGTGACTTCAGCAATATCATCTGGGATCTGGCCTTTCTTGAATTGATCTTCAAAGCTTTGCTGCGCTGTTTGTGCATCAGCTTCACTATGGAAGCGCGCGACAATCTCTTGCGCGAAGGCTTTTTTAATATTTATTGGATTGCCACCAGCGGCAACCTCATTCTTCCATTGGGCAATATCATCCAAATTTTTAAAACTGAGTAAATCAATATAGCGCCACATGAGTTCATCTGAAATAGACATTAACTTGCCAAAAATATCTTTGGGGCTATCATTAATACCAATATAGTTATTTAATGACTTAGACATTTTTTGTACGCCATCTAAGCCTTCTAGTATTGGCATGGTTAAAATACATTGCTGCGATTTACCATACGCCTTTTGTAATTCTCGCCCCATTAAAAGATTAAACTTCTGATCGGTTCCGCCTAATTCGACATCTGCTTCTAATATAACTGAATCATAACCTTGGATGAGAGGATAGAGAAATTCATGGATCGCAATAGGCTGGCCACTTTTATAGCGCTTATCAAAATCATCGCGTTCTAGCATTCTGGCAACGGTATGTTGTGCCGCCAAGTGAATCATATCCGCCGAGCTCATTTTATTCATCCATTCTGAATTAAATACGACTTGGGTTTTAGCAGGGTCGAGAATTTTGAACACTTGTTCTTGATACGACTTGGCATTTTCTTGTACTTGTTCTGGCGTCAGCGGTTTACGAGTGACGTTTTTGCCTGTTGGATCGCCGATCATGCCTGTAAAATCACCAATTAGGAATAAGACCTCATGTCCCAAATCCTGAAAGGTCTTTAACTTATTGAGGAGAACCGTGTGGCCAAGATGTAAATCGGGTGCTGTAGGATCAAATCCCGCTTTGATCCGCAAAGGCTTGTCCGTTTTTAATTTTTCGACGAGTTCACTTTCAACTAATATTTCTTCTGCTCCGCGCTGAATTTCAGCTAAGTCTTTATGTGCAGCCCCCATTTCCTACTCCATTCAAACAATATAATCGGGTGATCGTACCACAGCCTTTAGTTTTTTCCCTTCCCTTCTCTGTTAAATACTGCGAAAATTAGCGACTTAATTTTTAATCATAGATAAACATATATGAAATTGTATTCTTCTTTTTTATCTTTGCTCATTATTATGGGCAGCTTATTTTTAACAACGACTGCATTTGCGGATACCACGCCTCGCGGCTGGGTTTGGGAACAAATTACGGTGGGCAAGGATGATAATTTAACGGCGATCTTTTTGCGCAAGGGCTTGACTGAGCAAGATGTTTATCATATTACCCACATTAGCCCCACACCTGATGCGTTATTTAATCTTAAGCCAGGTCAAAAACTACAATTATCACTGAAGAAGACGGCCCCCGATTCATCTCGATTGCAAGGATTACGATTGATGTCTAGTGATGCAGGTGCTTTAGAAATAATCGCAACCGAGTCAGGATTTATTTCCAATCAATCCTCTAATACGGCAGTTGTTTCTACAGAAGCTGAGACAAAACAGCAAGATCAAGCGGCGAATATCAGTGCGCCCCCCCCTCCACCTCTTTCCAAACCAGAACCTGTGATTAAACCGACAGCTCAAGCAGAAGCATTAGGATTGGTTTGGAAAGAGGTTATTGTTGAAAAAGATGACAATTTGACCCGACTTTTTCTACGTGAAGGCTTAACCGCACAAGATGTTTACCGAGTTACTCAATCAAAACCCGTACCTAAAGCCTTGCTTAACCTTATTCCAGGTCAAACTATTCAGCTTGCACTACATGACACAGATAGTGGTGCGTTGGCATTACATGAATTACAGTTTGAGATTGATGTGATTAATAGTTTAACCGTTACGGATACAGAAGAAGGTTTTGTTACAAAAACGATAACCCGAGACATTGAATACCGGGAACTTGAAGCCCATGCACAGATCACAAGCTCTTTATTTTCAGCAGGTAAAGAAGCGGGTTTATCCGATAAGGTAATAATGCAACTTGCCTCGCTCTTCAATTGGGATATCGATTTTGCACTTGATATTCGTGAAAATGATAGCTTTAGCCTGATTTATCAACAAGGCTTCCTCGATAATGAAAAAATTGATGATGTCACTATTTTAGCTGCTGAGTTTGTTAATCAAGGTCAGTCATATCGTGCTATTCGCTATACTAACACCGAAGGAGAAACTGGTTATTTCACTCCTGAGGGTGAAAGTATGCGGAAAGCTTTTATCCGTACACCTCTTGATTTCACACGGATAAGCTCCCCTTTCAACTTAAAGCGTCGCCACCCCATTCTGAATCGGATCCGTGCACACAAAGGGGTTGATTATGCCGCGCCACGGGGCACACCTATCAAAGCAGCAGGTAGAGCGACCATCCAATCAATTGGTAATCAACGCGGTTATGGCCGCACTATTGTGCTCAAGCATGCAGGTAAATACACCACACTTTATGCTCATATGAAGGGTTTTGCAAAAGGGCTCCGTAAGGGTTCACGCGTTAAACAAGGACAAACAATTGGTTATGTAGGTAGCTCTGGCCTAGCCACAGGACCGCATTTACATTATGAATTTCGCATTGATGGCGTCCACCATAATCCGTTAACGGTCAAGCTACCTCGCTCGATCTCCTTGGCAACAAAATACCAAAGTGACTTCAAAGCGAAGGCACAGCCTTTGATTGCAAAACTGGATACGTTAAACCAAACCTATCTAGCGCGGAGCCAATCAGAATAAAACATGCCATATTATATAGGCATTATGTCAGGCACCAGCTTAGATGGGATTGATGTCGCCTTGGTTGAGAAGCGTTCTGACACGGATAGTATCGCGCTTATCGCTGCGAATACAATGCCATTTCCAGCTGGCCTAGTTAAGCAAATAAAACATTTTAGTGCCTATCCAGACAATGTTAATTTAATCGATCTTGGTGCCCTCAATATTGCATTGGGCGAAGCCTTTGCCGATGCTGTGCAACGGCTACTGGAAACTCAATCTATTTCCGCAGAGCACATTCACGCCATCGGCAGCCATGGACAAACCTTATTCCATGCGCCCGATCATGATTTTCCTTTCAGCATGCAATTAGGGGAGCCCAGTGTCATTGCACAGCGCACAGGGATCACGACAGTCGCAGATTTTCGGCAGCGCGATCTTGCTGCAGGCGGCCAAGGCGCGCCCTTAGTGCCTGCCTTTCACCATGCTTTATTTCATTCCGTTGACGAGCAGCGCATTATTGTCAATATTGGTGGTATTAGTAATATCACTTTATTATCTCGTGATGCAGAACGTGCTGTGATTGGATTTGATACGGGGCCAGGTAATGGGCTATTAGATTCCTGGTATCAACAGCATCATACGGGTAACTTTGATGAAAATGGGCAATGGGCCGCCGCTGGGAAAGTAAATCCCACCCTATTGGATGATATGCTGTCAGAACCTTACTTTAGCCAAATAGCTCCCAAAAGTACCGGTAAGGAATACTTTAATCAGGCGTGGTTAAACCACTATTTAAACAAATATAATGATATTTCAAACCAGGATATACAAACTACGCTGACTGCTTTAACAGCGCATACTATTGCCCTTTCTATCCAGACTTATATCACCACGGATACCGTGCTTTATATCTGTGGCGGAGGCGCACATAATGCATATTTATTAGCCTTATTACAGAAGGCATTGCCTACCCTTCTGATTAAAACAACAGAAGCCTTAGGACTTTCACCTGATTCAGTGGAGGCCTGTGCATTTGCTTGGTTAGCAGCACAAACAATGGCAAATAAGCCTGGCAATTTACCCAGTGTAACGGGTGCCACAGATTCTGTTGTTTTGGGTGGGATTTACCCTGCCTAAAATTTAGGTTTAATCGTCAAGCGTTAGTTCGTAATCTTTTGACGTTAATAAATCCTCAGAATCCTCTATTGCATCGGGCTTCAAACGGAATAACCAGCCTCCACTGAATGGGCCTTCATTGACTTGCTCTGGTTCATCTTCTAATGCTGAATTCACAGCAACAATCTCACCCGCAACAGGCATATAAATATCAGAAGCCGCTTTAACAGATTCTAATAACATGCAAGCTGCTGCTGCTTCAAATCGTTTGCCTACTTCGGGCAATTCAACGAAGACTAAATCACCTAATTGATCTTGTGCATGGTCGGTAATGCCCACCGTCAACTCACCATTTTCTTCTTGTCGAACCCACTCGTGGGTTGCAGCATATTTTAGTTCACTCGGATTACTCATTCTGGGATCCTGCCATACGTTTCATTCAATTTTCTCAGTGTTTCAGCGCATTCATTATCTACCATATCCCAATAAAACCGCCACTGCCAATTACCTTCACAAGTGCCTGGCACATTCATCCGATGCTCGCCATCCAACGATAATATATCCTGCATTGGGATCACTGCCATTTGCGACACCGACTCAATCGCCGTTCGAATCAACAGCCAAGGCATTTCTTCTAGACAATTTCGACAATAAACATGCAATTTATCTTTCGTTTCTTGGTCTAATTCTGCATACCAACCTAAGGTCGTATCATTATCATGGGTGCCTGTATAGGCTATGCTATCCACCGTGTGATTATGTGGCAAATACGGATTGGTTTCATCATCGCCAAATGCAAAATGTAGGATTTTCATCCCAGGCATGCCATGTTTTTTTCTTAGCGCCGTTACATCCTCTGTGATAATCCCCAAATCTTCCGCCACCACAGGTAAGCTATCAAACACCTCTAGCATACGATCAAACAACGCTTCTCCTGGTGCCTTTACCCATTCGCCATCAATCGCCGTCTCACATTCTACTGGGATTTCCCAGCAGGCATCAAAGCCGCGAAAATGATCAATGCGCACCAAATCAAACATTTTAAAATGGCTACGCAACCGCGCTTCCCACCATTTAAAATTACTATCAATATGTGCCTGCCATTCAAACAAGGGATTTCCCCAACGCTGACCTGTTTCCGAGAAATAATCCGGCGGCACACCGGCCACTTTTGTTGGTTGACCCGCTTCATCTAAAGTAAATAATTCAGGCTCTGCCCACACATCCGCACTATCATGTGCGACAAAAATAGGCATATCACCAAACAATAACACCCCTTTTGATTGGGCATAACAATGCAATTTATGCCATTGTGTATAAAATTGAAATTGCTCAAACCGACGTATGTTCAGGGCTGCATGACGCGCCACCTTAATACTTTGCAACGCACTCACTTCTCTATCTCTTAATTCGTCAGGCCATTGAAACCAAGCCGCACCATGATGCAGATGTCGAATTTCGCAAAATAACACATACTCTTCCAACCAGGCCGCTTCATCATGACAATAAGCCCGAAAAGCCGCTTGTTCTTCAGCTGTCGCGTGCTGTGAAAACTGCTGATGAGCTTTCGCCATGAATGCCATACCCTGCAAACCGTCTAATCCAGTAGGCTGTGCCCAGCCTTGCATTTTAATGGTTTGCGCACACACCAAGGCGCCACTACCCGCATGGGCAGACAAACATTGATAAGGTGAGCCATCGCTATGGGTCGGTCCTAATGGCAACATCTGCCAAACCGTTACGCCTGCCGATTCTAAAAAATCAACAAAGCGATAGGCATCAACGCCTAAATCTGCCGATGGCAGACTCGTAATGTGTAGCAACACGCCTGTGCGGCGCTTATCAAACGGTTCGCTGAGAATGGTTTCTTTCATTTATCCCCCGCGGCGCATTGTGCCACCTTGCTCGATACCACCACCGCCTTGAGAGACTGTTTGTGACAAGCTTTCAGGTACAGCCACACCTAACATTTGATATAGATTAGCCAAATGCAAACGGAATAAACGCTCGAAATCACTGACGCTATCCGCTGAATTATAATCACCAAACCACCAGAACCAATCCGAGCCTTCACAAATAGCTAACTGTCGATTTAACGCCTGCATAAAGTCATCGTCAAAATCTTTTTCTGCGACAACACGATCATAGGCTTGTTTTGCTTCAATCAGCAGATCCCAACCGCGATTTTTATCACCATCACCAATCCAGGTTGAGAAGGAACCATATACCCAACTCCCCGCAACTAATTTAGGCAAGGCCGTGGGTTTTACGTCATTCTCCAAACTTTCAGAGAATGTTGTTAATTCTAATTCTGGATGCGTTGATAAGCGTTCATATAATGTTTTTAAGAAATAATAGCCGTTATAGGAATAATATTCCCAGGCATTTTCACCATCTAAAATGATTGACGTTACCCGATCCGTTTCGTCTTCCGTACTCGCCTTAATCGCCAATAAATGATTAATAAAATCATTCACCGCATCATCTGCACCCCAAGTGGTATATTCAAATCCAATCTTATCTGATAATTTATCATCGCGGAAAAAGCAGGTCGCGCCATCAGTCGTTTGATAAGGCTTATGAATAGAGGCATCTGTTATCTTGGATGCCGAAAAACTATTCCGCAAGGTATTTTCCCCTGTTGCCGCCCATTCAAAACCATGAGTTTTAATCAGCGAAAGCGTTTCTTCTGATACCGCGCCTTCTGAAGGCCAGCAGCCTTTTGGTCGGAAACCAAAGAAAGATTCAAACACCCGTAGGCCTTCTTCCATATGCCAATGTGATCGTTCTTCACCACCAGGGTAAACTGTTTCATTCGGTAGCGGTGCGCCAGGCATCGCTTCATGTGTCGACTTAATATCTAATAATAGTGGGACAATCGGATGCGCATAAGGCGTGACCGATAATTCAACTTTACCGGCTTCTGCTAGGCGACGATAACGCGGAATCAAATCCGACATTAATTCACCGATAACGGCCATCAACTGGCGGCGATCATGAAAACTAAAGGCGCGGCCTTTAGTCATCAACTGCTGGATCCGAACATCCTCTCGGCGTACCGTTTCACCCATCCATGCAAGGTGATACCACACCACCAAGTCGGTTAAATATTGATCGCTGATATAAATCAACCTATCTGGGTTTTTAATCAATTTCCTAGCAATTTTTGCCAGCGTGACATACGGCGGGAAAGGATCGATTAATTTTTCTTCATTTGCTTTTAAGCAAGCATTAATCAAAGAAAGTCGATCTTCTGTGCGCACTGAATGCGTCGGCGTATCTAACGCAATCAACAAAGGATCTTTCAGCTGGCCCCGGCCACTAAATCGCGCTTTTAGCTGGGCATCATAGTCGTCAATCTGTTCCAGTAAGGTCGGCGCAAAGTTAACTACCGCTTTCGCACCCGGCACATTCTCAATATGCCATGCCATATCCACATAATCTTTAATGACATGTAGATAAGTCCAAGGGAGTTGATACATCCCTGTCATCGGATCTTGGTAATTCGGCTGGTGCATATGCCAGCATAAAACGACTTTTAATTTACTTTTATTCTTACTCTTAACTACTTTTTGTTTACTTTGTTTCTTTATCTGGTTATCTGACATGTCTATAATCTTGTCCTAACATTTCGGGGGTAACAAGCACCACGCCTTCCGGTGAAATATGAAAACGTTCTGCATCCTGCGCAGCATTTTCTTCGATCACGGTCCCCTCAGGGATATTGCAACCTTTATCAAACACTACTTTTTTCAACCGACAATTACGCCCAATTGTGACATCTGGTAAGATGACACAATCATCTATAGTACTGTAACTATTTACACGCACATTCGAAAACAACACAGAATGGCGCACAGTCGAACCCGATATTATACACCCTCCAGACACCATTGCGTCCACTGCCATACCACGACGCTCATCATCATCAAAGACAAACTTAGCTGGGGGCAATTGTGCTTGATGCGTCCAAATCGGCCAGCTATTATCATAGAGATTTAATTCTGGTGAGACACCAATCAACTCTAAGTTAGCTGCCCAGAACGCATCCACGGTACCCACATCACGCCAATAACCCGGATCATTACCCTGCACATCTTTATACGGATGGGCAATTACTTTGTACTTCTCAATTAGCGACGGAATAATGTCATGGCCAAAATCATGAGTCGAATTGGGTGTGTCAGCATCTTTAATCAACTGTTCATATAAGAACTTGGCATTGAATACATAAATGCCCATTGATGCCAGCGCGATCCCCTCTTTGCCTGGCATTGAATCAGGATTTTCTGGTTTTTCATTAAATTCCACAATCCGATGTTCTGCATCAACCGACATTACACCAAAGGCCTTGGCTTCATCTAATGGTACTTGCAAACAACCAATGGTCATATCCGCACCCGCTTCAACATGATCCGCAATCATATTGCCATAGTCCATTTTATAGATATGGTCACCGGCTAAAATCAAGATATATTCAGGACCATGATTCCGCAAAATATCAATGTTTTGATAGACTGCATCCGCTGTGCCTGCATACCAGCCTTCTTGGGTGCGCTGCGATGCGGGTAATAATTCCACAAATTCATTCAGCTCTAGCCGCATAAAACCCCAGGCTTGCTGAATATGTCTTACCAACGAATGAGACTTATATTGTGTCAACACACCCATTCGGCGAATACCCGAGTTTAAGCAGTTCGATAAGGGAAAATCAATAATTCGAAATTTACCCCCAAACGGCACCGCCGGTTTTGCGCGCCAATCCGTCATCTGCTTCAGCCTCGAACCGCGCCCCCCTGCCAATACTAAGGCGACGGTATCTTTGGTTAAACGGCTAACAAAACGTGCTGATTCTGGTTGGTCCATGATGGCTTCCTCAATTGAATGTTATTTTAGCGATCCACGACATCACCTTGCCATGGCACAACAAAAAAGGGTCTAAATTAATGAGGCGTTTACTTCCGTGTAAATACACATGTTTTTAGCTTGTTTTTTTGACGCCACCATGGCGAAAAAGATGAGTCATGAAAAACTCTCTTAGACAAGAGAGTGCCATAAATGGCATACTAACAGCAACATTTTTCTACACAGGCAGGATTCGAAAATGGCAAAACACACACCTCTTTCTGATGATTTTATCCGCATTATTGAAGCCCGCCATCATGACCCCTTTACTGTATTAGGTGCCCATTCTAAAGGCAAAAAAACCACCATCCGTTGTTTCTTGCCCCACACGCAAAAAGCATGGTTATCAGATAAACAGCCACTGCAACGCATTGAAGGCACTGATTTATTTGAATGGACAGGCCCTAGCGATGAAATTTCGATTCCTTATGGCATTTACCGCACTGCTGATAGCGGTGATCTCGCCGAACATATCGACCCATACAGCTTCCCACCCCAACTCTCGGAATATGATTTACATTTATTTTCTGAAGGCAAGCATTGGCATGCTTACCGTATTCTCGGTGCGCATATCCACACCGTAGATGGCATCACAGGTACGCTATTCGCCACTTGGGCGCCGAGCGCCTCCCGCGTCAGTGTCACCGGTGATTTTAATCAATGGGATGGTCGCACCCATCCAATGCGCGTGTGGGGTGGTAGCGGTGTATGGGAATTATTTATTCCAGATGTCGCTCCTGGTGAAGTCTATAAATTTGAGATTAGAAATGAACATGATGGTTCGCTACACTCCAAACTGGATCCTTATGGTCAACAATCAGAATTGCGTCCGCGTACGGGCTCCATTGTTAGCGCACCGAGCACCCATAAATGGGGTGATGATGCGTGGATGTCCACCCGTGAGCAAGCAGATTGGCTACACCAACCTCACTCTGTTTATGAGGTACATCTCGGCTCATGGCAACGCGATGAACAGGGCAACTTCCTAAGCTATCGTGAACTCGCTAACCGCTTAGTGCCTTATGTTAAAGATCTAGGATTTACCCATATTGAGCTGCTCCCAATCACCGAGCATCCACTCGATATTTCATGGGGCTATCAAACCACTGGCTATTTTTCACCTACCAGCCGTTTTGGTTCGCCTGATGATTTCCGTTATTTTGTTGATCAATGTCACCAAGCAGGCATTGGGATTATTCTTGATTGGGTGCCAGGTCATTTCCCGAAAGATGCCCATGGTCTTGCTCGGTTCGATGGCAGTGCGCTCTATGAGCATGCCGATCCGCGCCAAGGCGAACACCAAGACTGGGGTACACTAATTTTCAATTATGGCCGCAGTGAAGTTACTAACTTCCTACTCTCCAGTGCTTTCTTCTGGTTAGAAGAATTTCACTTGGATGGGTTGCGTGTCGATGCCGTTGCCTCGATGCTTTATCTCGATTATTCTCGAGAAGAAGGCGAGTGGTTGCCAAATGAACATGGCGGCCGTGAGAATTTAGAAGTCATTAGCTTCTTGCAACATATGAATTCCGTATTACATGCCGAACATCCTGGTTGTATTATCGCGGCCGAAGAATCTACTTCTTATCCAATGGTTTCCCGGCCATCGTCAATGGGTGGCTTAGGCTTCTCAATGAAATGGAATATGGGCTGGATGCACGATATTTTGGAATATATGAAGGAAGATCCGATCAATCGCCAATATCATCATGATTCACTGACATTTGGTTTACTCTATGCTTTTACCGAGAACTTTGTGCTCCCCTTCTCGCATGATGAAGTGGTGCATGGCAAGAAGTCGATGCTGTATAAAATGCCAGGCGATGAATGGCAGCAATTTGCTAACTTGCGTTTACTCTATACCTTTATGTATACCTACCCAGGTAAAAAATTACTGTTTATGGGTAGCGAGTTTGCCCAAGGATTAGAGTGGAACTGTGAGCAAGACCTAGAATGGCATGTAATGGATTATCCCAAGCATCAGGGTATGCATGCATTAGTAAAAGACTTAAATCATCTCTACAAAGAATCTTCTGCCTTATATCAATATGATTTTGACCCGCAAGGATTCGAATGGCTAGATTGTAATGATGGCACCCAATCCATCCTAAGTTATATCCGCCGCAATGGGGATGAATTTATGATCTGTATCTTTAATTTCACCCCTGTGCCCCGTGAGAATTACCGCTTAGGTGTACCCGCAGCCGGCCATTATGAAATTGCGTTGAATTCGGATTCTGGTTATTATGCGGGCAGTAATTTCCACAATCACACGAGTTTTGATAGCCAACCCCAACCGTGGATGGATAAACCCTATTCGGTTGTGTTGAATTTACCGCCGATGTCGGGGTTGGTATTGAAACTTAAGTAGCGTGTGAAAATGGATCATAACAGTATAGAGCCGAATATATATTGGGCAGATTTGCTTGGTGGGTTTACGTCTTCGATCCGATACTCATATTGAGCGCTTTCATCACAGTCATTATTATTGCTCATATGACTATCAAACGAGAAGGTTAGGTGGATACAGCATGTTGTGTTTGCTTATAGAACTGCTGTCGTCAGCGCCAACTCTGCCAGTTGGAACAACTGAGCTGACCATCTACTCTTTCGGAATAGTATCAGCCCTACTCATGCTTGGTGTTGGCATCAGTGCTATACGATTTGTGTCTTCCTTGCCTAAAATAGATAGCCTTATAAACCCTACATTTCGGCACCTAGTCCGTAGGGCGGATAAGCATCACGCTATCTGCCGCAGGAAAGTTAATGACTCCATCGTCGGCTTGGGGGGTTGGCATATTAATCATTGCCCTTCGAGAACCTCAGGACGAACGGAAATAAGTTAATTCTCTAGAAATGGATTCCCGTTGTTACCACGAAAAATAACGATAGTTACGTTACGTCCGTAATTCTCGGATCTTCTTAATCAAACCCACCGTTGAGCTATCATGATCTGAAATCGTCGCATCATCTTCAAGCTCAGGAGAGATCTCTTTCGCAAGCTGCTTACCTAGCTCAACACCCCATTGATCAAACGAGTTAACATTCCACACCACACCTTGCACAAATACTTTATGCTCATAAAGTGCAGTCAGTTTACCTAACATTTCAGGGGTTAATAATGGCAACATTAAGGTATTACTTGGACGATTACCCGTAAAGACTTTATGCGGTAATAGCGCATCCAAGGCATCACCTTCATACCCTTTTTTTATCAACTCCGAACGCACTTCTTCAGCTGTTTTGCCTTTCATTAATGCCTCTGATTGTGCTAAGCCATTTGCCAATAAAATATTCTGATGTTCCACTTCTGGATAGTGGCTATTCACAGGTAAGATAAAATCAACTGGGATTAATTGTGTACCTTGGTGAATTAATTGGAAATAGGCATGCTGCCCATTGGTGCCTGGCGTGCCCCAAATAACCGGCCCAGTTTCATAGCTAATACGCTTACCTTGGCGGTTTACCGTTTTGCCATTACTTTCCATATCGAGTTGCTGCAAATGGCTGGTAAAGCGGCCTAGTGAGTGATCATAAGGCACAACCGCTTGACTGGCTGCATCAAAGAAATTGACATACCACACACCGAGCATCGCCATGATAACAGGCATATTTTCTGCTAGTGGCTGCTCCCGAAAATGCTTATCCATGGTGTAACCACCCTCAAGCAATCGTTCAAAATTATCCATACCAAGATAGAGTGCAATGGGTAAGCCTATGGCACTCCATAGAGAATACCTCCCTCCGACCCAATCCCAGATTTCAAACATATTATCAGTATCAATTCCGAAGTCTGATACGGCTTTAGCATTAGTAGAGACTGCCACAAAATGTTTTGCCACATCAGCTTGACTCGCTGATTCTAGAAACCAATCCCGTGCTGATTCTGCGTTGGTAAGTGTTTCTTGTGTGGTAAAGGTTTTGGAGGCAACGACAAATAATGTCGTTTCTGCGCTTAAATCATCAACCGTCGTACTTAAATCTGTGCCATCCACATTAGATACAAAATGTACGCCGACGCCTTCAACGCCATAAGGCTCTAGGGCATCACAAATCATCGCAGGACCTAAATCTGATCCACCAATACCGATATTAACGATGTCGGTAATTTTTTTACCCGTATAGCCTGACCATTCACCATTATGTACACGATCACAAAAAACACGCATTTGTGCCAATACAGCTCTAATTTTTGGCATGACATCTTGACCATCGACGAGAACAGGCTCATCACTTCGATTCCGAAGGGCTGTATGCAATACTGCGCGCCCTTCCGTTTCATTAATCATATCACCAGTGAACATTTGTTCGATACGCTTTGGCAGACCCACTTCTTCTGCCAATCGCATTAGTTTTTCCACTGTTTCAGTCGTGACTCTATTTTTAGAGTAATCTAGCAATAAGCCATCACATTCTTGCGATAGTCGTGAAGAGCGCTTGGCATCTAAAGCAAACTGCTCCCGCATAGAAATAGACTTTAAGTCATTGTAATGTCTGGCTAAAGATTGCCATGATGAGGTGTTTAATGGGGTCATGTTTTATCTAATTTTATGTAAGTTCAATATCTATTATAGCGTTAATTTACGGGGTAAGTCAGCCCAAGCGATAGTTTCTTGTTCGCCAGTCGCCAAGGTTTTCACCCCAACCTCTTGCTGTGCAATTTCATCATCACCTAAAATTAATGCCCATTTAGCGCCGCTTTTATCCGCCCGTTTAAATTGGCTTTTGAAGCTACCACCACCACAATGGATCATTAATTTCAGCGCAGGCATGGCATCACGCCATTGTTCGGCTAATAATAGCCCTCGTGCTGCCGCTTGTTCGCCCACTACGACAAGATAAGCATCAAGCGTGCCAACATCAGGTAAGGCATCCATTGCTTCCAGCAAGCCCAACAATCGTTCAATGCCAATCGCAAACCCAATTGCTGATGAGGATCGGCCACCTAATTGAGATACTAAACCATCATAACGCCCACCCGCACATACTGTGCCTTGTGCGCCAAGTTGATCCGTCACCCATTCAAACACCGTTTTTCCATAGTAATCTAAGCCGCGTACCAATCGTGGATTAATCTCATAAGCAATCCCTGCCTGATCCAATAATGTGCAAAGCTGTTCAAATTCTTGCTTTGATGGTGCATCAAGATGATCCAATAATTTGGGTGCACCTTCATTTAATGCTTGCATCGCTGGGTTTTTGCTATCCAAAATTCGTAGTGGATTACTTTCTAACCGACGTAAACTATCTTCATCTAATTCGTCGCGGTGTGCTTCAAAATACGCAATCAACACTACACGATAAGCTTGTCTGGCTTCAATGGTACCCAATGAATTTAGCTGTAACGTTAACCCTGTCACATTCAATCTCTGCCATAAGCGCGCCGTCATCATGATCATTTCCGCATCAATATCAGGCCCCGCAAAACCATAGGCTTCGACACCCACTTGGTGGAATTGACGATACCGCCCTTTTTGCGGCCGCTCATGGCGAAACATGGGCCCCATATACCAAAGGCGTTGCGGTTGATCTAATAAGCTATTTTGCATGGCGGCACGCAGGCAACCTGCCGTACCTTCTGGTCGCAAAGTAAGCATATCGCCATTGCGATCTTCAAAAGTATACATTTCCTTTTCAACAATATCAGTTACTTCACCGATAGCACGGGAAAACAAGACGGTTTTCTCTACGATTGGAAACCGAATTTCCTGATAACCATAGCGCGATAACACTTGCTTTAATGCCGTTTCAATTGCCTGCCAATACGGTGTTTGTGTTGGCAGAATATCATTCATTCCCCGAACTGATTGGATCTTATCTGCCACGATTAACTGATGTCCTTTATCGGTATTATTTTATCGCTACCTGATGCGTTCTGACGTGCAATTCGATCTCGTATCTCTTTTTCTAAATGATCAACCAGCACTGCATTCTCTACTTTATGATTTGGTTTTCCATCCACAAATAATGAATTAGGCTCCCCGCCAGTTAATCCAATGGCAGCTGATTTCGCCTCACCAGGGCCATTGACGACGCAGCCAATCACCGCCACATCCATTGGCTCTAAAATATCTTCCAACCGCTCTTCTAGCGCATTTACTGTTTCAATCACATCAAATTGTTGGCGCGAACAAGACGGGCAAGCAATCAAATTAATCCCCTTGTTCCGAATTCGTAAGCTTTTTAGAATATCAAAACCTACCCGAATTTCTTCAACCGGATCTGCCGCCAGCGAGACCCGAATGGTATCGCCAATGCCCTCTGATAGCAGCATACCTAAGCCAATCGCTGATTTCACAGCGCCTGAACGCAAACTCCCTGCTTCGGTGATGCCCAAGTGCAACGGCTGCTCAATTTGGCTGGCAAGCTGTTGATAGGCCTGCACCGTCATAAATACATCCGATGCTTTTAGGCTTACCTTGAAATCAGGAAAATTCAGCTTATCTAAAATATCAATATGCCGCATGGCCGATTCAACTAATGCAGCAGGCGTGGGCTCGCCATATTTCTGTTGTAGGCTTTTCTCTAAGGATCCTGCATTCACTCCAATACGAATTGGAATGCCGTGGTCACGCGCACTGCTGATGACGGCCCTAACACGATCATCACGCCCAATATTACCTGGATTGATCCGTAAACAATCCACCCCTAATTCAGCTACCCGCAAGGCAATTTTATGATCAAAATGAATATCTGCAATGAGCGGGATTTCGGTCTGCTTTTTAATTTCATCAAATGCTTCCGCTGCATCCATTGTTGGGATAGATACACGCACTAAATCCGCACCCACATCTTGTAAGGCGGTAATTTGTGCAACCGTCGCCGCTACGTCACACGTTTGTGTGTTGGTCATACTTTGCACCGCAATCGGTGCATCGCCGCCAATCTTGACATTACCGACTTGGATTTGGCGTGATTTACGCCGAGTGATTGTTGAGGCAACTTGCATCGTTTAAAGTTGTTTATTATTCAGGTCAAAACGAGCAACGCCGCCGCGGTTTGTAAATGGTTTGGTATTGAATAAAGCACCATTAAACCGAACTTTTACACTTGATGCGTCACCTAAACTTATCTGTAATGGCGATTTCCCTATCAATACAATCTGGTCTCCTTTTTGCTTGGTATCATTCATCAATATTTTACCCGTCGCATCTTTCACTTCTACCCAACATACATCTGAAAAGGCCAATGCTAACGTCGCTTGCATGGGGTCATGCTGCTGCACGGGTATAGCCGTTTCTATAGCTTCCGCTGTTGCTATACGCTGATTCTCGTCGACATCCTTGGCGGTAACTGCTGTTTCGGTTGTAAGCGTGGGCAAAGTTAAGGTAGTCACTTGATTATTACCAATCTGTTCTGCTGTATTCGCTAATGCGGTCTGCTGAGATGCTGTGCCGACATCATCCGACACTTCCACATCCGTACTATTTGTTTCCAGCCCTACTTGCCCGATAACTGCCTCCTTCATATTGGGCCATTGCTGATAAGCAAACCAAGCGGCTAACATAACAAGGCCCGAGAAAATTAACTTTCCCCATGGAAAGTGACGGCGACGACGCTGTTGGGCATACCCTCCCCGATCATGCTGATTTCTACGTGCCTTCAATGGGGGAAGATCTTCTTGAAATGCTTGATCAAATTGATCTAATAAACCTTGTGTGGGTAACCCTAAAAAATTTGCATAACTTTTTAAATAGCCACGTGCGTACGTACGGCCATTTAGTTTGTCCCACGCATCAGCTTCCAAATTATCAACCACTGATTTGGTTAGGTTCAGTTTTTCAGCCACGACTGACACAGAGGTTTTTCTCGCTTCCCGCGCTTTCCTTAATTGCGATCCAATGCTAGCGGGCATTTCTTCTGTCGCCATAAAATCATCATCTCGCACACTGGCTTTCGGTTGGCCTTTATTGTTCATTATTTTAGCCATTACTTATAGTCACCTTGCCTAACCTGTTTTGCCTCATCTGAATCAGGAAATTTCGACCGCAGTTGTAAACGATAACTTGCCAAAGCGTCTTTATCTCCCTGTTTATGCGCTATTCTAATGCTAAGATAAAGCGACTGAGGGCCATGACGTGCAATTTTTTTATAACGCTCTAAATAAGTCTGCGCGTGTTGGGTATCACCTTTATCATAGTTAATATTACCTAACTGCAGCAGTGACTTTGGCATATAGGGATCTAATCGTAATGCTTGCGTAAAATAATCAACCGCTTTTTCTATATCAGGAATTCTCTGCACACATATTCCTGCATTCTCATAAGCCCCCGCCGCCTCAACATAAAGCGGATCCTCAAGCGCCATTAAAAACCGCTTTTCAGACTCGCGATACCGCTCTTGCCCACATAAAAACACCCCATAATTATTTTGTATCTCTGAATTTTCTGGCGCCAGCGAAACAGCCCGTTCGAAATGCATTTCTGCTTCCTTAAACTGTTTTAGCTGTAAATATAAAGCAGCCAGCACATTATGAGCCATAGAAGAACGAGGGTTTTGTTCTACCGCCTTATCAAGCTTGGATTTTGCTGCTTGTAATTCGCCTCGTTGTAAATAATGTGCTCCCAATTTAGCATTGATCTCTGCTGCTTTTGCATCTGATGAACCAACGGACTTCGTTGCTGTTGTTGCTGACACACAGGCAGATAGTACCACCATCAAACATAGCATCATCATTATTTGAACTATTCTCGTATAAACCATCATGCTACCGCCTCTCTCTGCATCGTCATCCGTTGTTGTCGCTTGGTTTTATCTTGTACTTCACCTGCTAACTGGCCACATGCGGCAACAATATCATCGCCTCGCGTTTTGCGTATCGTCGCAATCATGCCCGCATCCATTAATACTTTCTTAAATCGAGCAATCACATTACCTGAGGAACATTGATAATCCGTTCCTGGGAACGGATTAAACGGGATTAGATTAATTTTACTCGACAATCCTTTTAACAATTTTACTAAATCTCGTGCGTCTTGTGCACTATCATTAATTCCCTCGAGCATCACATATTCAAACGTGATATGTCGTTTTTTGCTCTCCTCACCGACATAGCGTCGGCAAGCTGCCAATAATTCAGAAATAGGATATTTTTGATTTAACGGTACAATTTGATCACGCACCGCATCTGTTGGGGCATGTAAGGATACCGCTAAACTCACACGGCAATCTTCCCGTAATTTATCGATCATCGGCACAATACCCGCGGTGCTCAATGTCACCCGCCGCCATGAAATACCATAGCCCAAATCATCTAACATCAACTGCATTGCCGCCACGACATTCTTATAATTTGCCAATGGCTCGCCCATCCCCATCATCACCACATTCGTTACCACACGATTACCCTTGGGCTCTTTCCCTAATGCCTCATTCGCCAACCAAAGCTGGCCAATAATTTCGCCTGTAGTCAAATTACGATTAAAGCCCTGTTGCGCTGTCGAACAAAAAGTGCAAGTTAACGCACACCCCACCTGTGATGACACGCATAAAGTACCGCGGTCGCCTTCTGGGATATAAACCGTCTCAACTGAATTACCACAACCCAGCTTAATTAACCATTTGCGAGTGCCATCGGTTGAAATATATTCTTGTAATACTTCTGGCAAGGTAATCGTTGCCAGCTCACTTAGCTTTTCACGTAAGACTTTGCTCAAATTCGTCATTTCAGCAAAATCTACCACTCGATATTGATGTATCCATTGTAGCAACTGTCGCGCACGGAAGGGTTTTTCGTCTATATCGACAAAAAACGCTTCCAGACCTGCAAGGTCTAAATCTAAAAGATTAATGCGCGCCATACTGTGATTATCCGTTTAGCGTGTACGTGCACAAACTTGATCGTCGGTGAAGAAATAAGAAATTTCACGTGCTGCACTTTCTGTTGAGTCCGAACCATGCACTGCATTTTCATCAATACTTTGCGCAAAATCAGCGCGAATTGTGCCCGCATCGGCATCAGCAGGATTAGTTGCGCCCATTAAATCGCGATTTTTTAATACTGCACCTTCGCCTTCCAACACTTGAATCATCACAGGACCAGATGTCATAAAGCTCACAAGATCGCCAAAAAATGGCCGCTCTTTATGCTCAGCGTAAAAACCTTCTGCTTGTGATTGGCTCAAATGAATCATGCGCGCTGCAACCACTTGTAAGCCCGCTTTCTCGAAGCGAGAATAGATGTCACCAATTACATTTTTTGCAACTGCATCTGGTTTAATAATAGAAATCGTACGTTCAATAGCCATGAAAACTCCGTTAAGTCTGTTAAGTTAGTTAAAAACAGGGTATTTTAACACCTTTATACTATATAAAACACTAAACCCATGACACAACGCTTCCCCCATATCGGCCTATTTATTCGGCAAGACGACCCCAAACTAGACGATGGTCTACGTCGTCTTGTTGATTTTTTGCAGTCGCAAAACTGCCAAATTTCAGTGAACACGGATCTTAGCTGCCTGCCCGATCTCAATATTATTGAGATTGCCGACTATCCACAGCACTGCGATCTCGCTATCGCCGCCGGTGGTGATGGCACACTATTAGCCGCGGCACGTGCGCTAGCAGGGTCTAATTTGCCCTTATTAGGCATTAACTTCGGGCATCTCGGTTTCCTAGCAGATGTACCGCTGAATGAGCTGGAAATAGGATTAGCGGCTGTATTTGCAGGTCAATATCGCGAGGATACAAGGTTTTTATTACAAACCCAGTTTGCCAACGGTGAAACCGCCATGGCCATGAATGACGTTGTCATTCATTCCTATGACACTTTTCACATGGTTGAATTTGAAGTATCAATTAACGGCCGCTTCCTCAATAGCCAGCGCGCAGATGGTCTCGTCATTGCCACGCCGACTGGATCCACTGCTTATGCCTTGTCCGCTGGTGGCCCGATCCTCGATGTCGATCTCAATGCACTTGTGCTAGTCTCAATCTGCCCCCATGCACTCAGTAATCGGCCGCTTGTTGTCGCGGCAAAAAATACAATTGAAATCACCTTAAGTGAACAAAATCGTGGCAATGCCATGGTCACTTGTGATGGCCGCAAGGGCACTTTACTCAAGCCCGGCGAAAGCTTCACCATTCAACAGCACCCCGATAGCGTACGGCTTATTCATCCTCAGCAACATGACCATTATTCTATTCTCCGAGCCAAACTTGAATGGGGTAGAAAACTCACATGATCCTCAGTTTAAATGTGCGCAATCTTGCGGTTGTAGAAGATGTCGCATTGGATTTCTCAGCAGGCATGAGCTCACTTACAGGTGAAACGGGTGCGGGTAAATCCATGCTGGTTGATGCGCTCAGCTTAGTGCTTGGCAACCGTGGTGATGCCAATATTGTCCGCCATGGCGCAGAACGTGCCGATATCAGTGCCAGCTTCGATATCCAACATAATAGTTCTCTTCAAAAATGGCTAAAACATGAAGAACTAGATGACGCTGATAACACCGAACAATGCGATCTTCGGCGCACCATTTCCAATGAAGGGAGATCTCGTGGCTATATCAATGGCCACACTGCCACCCTAACTCAACTGCGGACAGTGGCGGGACACACTGTTGACATCCATGCCCAACATGCCCATCAATCCCTCACCCAAGCCGATACCCAACGGCAACTACTCGATACTGCAGCAGGCACTCAGATCCTATTATCCGATCTCGCAACCGCCTATCATCAGCTACAAAAATATCAGCGTGAACGCGATACACTCACCCAACAAAACCAAGATCGCACTGCCCGTCTTGAGCTACTCAGCTATCAAGTCGGCGAACTCAAACAAATCGAACTTTCGGATAATCACATCCAACAGCTGCTACAAGAACAGCAACAACTCACCCACGCCACCGAGCTTATTGCCACCGCAGAATCAGGATTAAACAGTCTGTTTGATCAAGAACAAGGTTCTGCTTATAACCTTATCACCAGCCTGTTAAATACAGCAGAAAAACAACTGGAAATTGAGCCTAAATTTCAAACCATCGTCGACACACTCAATACCACCGTGATCCAGCTCGATGAATGTGGGCATGAACTACGTCACTATCTAGACACGGTAGACAGTGACCCAGCACGGCTAGATGAAGTTGAAACCCAACTCACCACTCTCCACGAACTCGCCCGCAAACACCAAGTTGAAATAGAAGGCCTCCCCGCTCATTATCACACCCTAAACGATGAACTCAATACGCTCAAAAACCTAGGCAGCCATACTGAATCTTTGCAGCAGCAATGCCAACAATATACTGCTATCTGCACAGATTTATGCCAAAAAATCAGCACGAAAAGGCAGCAGGCCGCACCCAAGCTAGCCAACAAAATTACCGATCTGATACAACAACTCGCCATGCAAAAGGGTCATATTGAAATCAAACTATCTCCGCTTGAGCACTTAACCGCAAGCGGTGCAGATCAAGTGCAATGGCTCGTCAGCACCAACCCAGGCCAACCCGCTGGCGAACTCGGCAAAATTGCCTCAGGCGGTGAACTTGCTAGAATTAGCCTCGCCATCCAAGTCGTCACAGCCAATAGCAAAACCGTGCCCACCCTCGTATTCGATGAAGTCGATGTCGGCATTGGTGGCGGTATTGCCGAAATTGTCGGCCAACATCTTCGAGCCCTCTCAAAAGACCGACAAGTCATCTGCATCACCCATCTCCCGCAAGTCGCCGCCCAAGCCCACCAGCAGCTGCAAGTGTCCAAAGTACAAAGCAAAAACAGCACCCATATCGAAATACAACAGCTCAGCGAACAACAACGCATCGAAGAAATCGCCCGCATGTTAGGCGGCGTAAAACTCACCGAAAAAACAAGATCGCATGCCGAAGAAATGCTACAACAAGCACAATCATAAACCAGGCATCCACTCGCCATGAGGCACTCGAAGGGCAATAATCCTGATGCGCAATATAAAAAGAAAAATCCAAACCATCAAACAAGCACTCCGTTACTATCACGCTCTAGCAACCGATAAACGGACCCCAAAACTCGCCAAATGGTGCCTTATCGCCGCCCTAGCCTATCTCGCCATGCCATTTGATTTGATCCCGGATTTTATTCCCATTCTAGGTCAGCTAGATGACGTTATTATCGTCATTGGATTGATTTGGCTAGCTAACAAGCTTATCCCTAGCAGCCTGAAAGAAGAAATACGAGCAAGGCTATAAATCCGATGCTATCTCAACTCTATCCTGAGCATCGTCGAAGGAGTAGCGGAGAGTTCTTGATCTAAACGCCAGATATTCCTTCACTACGGTCGGAATGACATATCGGACAAATCCATGCTATTTTACTTTTTCAACAATCCCGCCAAGCCATCAAATGGATTATGTGTCGTTCCACCTTCCTCGGCTTCTCCTGCTGAAGCGCTACCATAGCGCACTTGGTCAATATACCGAGAATGCTCATTATCATGACAATACACACACAATAATTCCCAATTGCTGCCATCGGCAGGATTATTATCATGATCATGATCGCGGTGATGCACGGTTAATTCTTGTAAGTTTAACCGTGTGAACTCCCGCGAGCAACGCCCACACACCCACGGATACATTTTAAGCGCCCGCTCACGATAGGTGCCTTCTCTATCTTTTTGGTATCGCTTGGCCTCTAAAACTAACGCATCTAGCCGTTTGTTTTTTCCTGCTTCCATAATATTATTGGCACTTTTTACACACACCATAGATATAAAGGCTATGATCGGTCATCTCAAAGCCTTTTTCTGTCGCAATCGCACGCTGTCGTTCTTCGATCACTTCATCGACAAATTCTTCAATGCGATGACAGCTTACACAGAGTAAATGATCATGGTGCGTACCATCTGCCATTTCAAATACGGCATGGCCACCTTCAATATTCAGTCTTGCAACCAAACCCGCATCTTCAAATTGAGTAAGCACGCGGTATACGGTTGCTAGACCAATTTCTTCGCCCATATCTAGTAAGGCTTTATAAACATCTTCTGCGCTCATGTGCCGCTTCTTCGATGTTTCTAATATTTCCAACACCTTCATTCTGGGCAATGTCACCTTCAATCCAACTTTTCGTAGATCCTGACTTTCCATGATGTTTCCTATACAATTAGTACATTATTAATCCACGCTGTGAAATTAAGCGTGTCAATTTGGATCCTATTCTAAATGAAAATAGTTTTTTTTAATAGCCTTATGCTGTCCGCGTTAGTATTAAGCGCTTGTAATACCGATAAAATCCCTGGCGTTTACCGCATTGATATTCAGCAGGGCAATGATGTTTCGCAAGAAATGATTAGCCAAGTAGAAGTCGGGATGACAAAAGCACAAGTTACTTATCTGCTTGGTACACCGCTACTGATTGATACCTTCCATCCCGATCGTTGGGATTACCTGTATAGCTTTCATCCAGGCAACGATAATCGTGAACAACGCCATATCACGCTATTTTTTAGCGATGATACATTAGATAGTGTGCAAGGTGATATCCGCAAAGTGGATTATGCTGATCTGACTGAATCTGAACGACAAGATGTGAATGTCGTCGTGCCGCTGGAAAAAAACAAAGTGGGTTTCTTCCGTAGTATTTTAAATGGTCTCGGCTTAGGCAAGGAGTAAGGTGAGCATGGATATCAATTTAGATAGCATCAAAACCCAAGCTTTAGAATATATAGATATCCTCATAAAATGGGCAAGTAGCCCTAAATTTTATGCGCAAATAGCCGCGATTATTGTTGCAGTTATCCTTGCCTTATTTATTGCTAAACAATTAAAAAAACGCGTTGATGCGTTTCGAAATATTCCACAAGAAGGGCCTCGTTTAAAGCTCCGTCAACTTCTGTATGCGACACGAGATTTAGTCTTCCCTATCGTCGCTATTTTATTATTAGCAATCGCCGTCTCCACGACAAAAACCAGTGTAGGGCAATCTTGGCTGGTTGTGATTGCACAAGGTTTAGCCGTTATTTTATTCCTACACACGGTGATCACCCGCTTTATTAAAACCCCATTTATCAATGCTTTATTCCTCTGGATTGGGATCCCATTAGCCACGTTGTATGTGTTTGGTTGGTTAGACGATGTAACGCAAGCATTAGATGGGATGGCATTACAGCTGGGTAATATCCACTTATCAGCCTTCGCCTTACTGCGTATTGCAATCTTTGGCACCATCCTGTTTTGGCTGGGTGGTATGTCTCGTACGGCGGGCACACAAGCTATTCGTAGCAAAGAAACATTAGACTCAGGCACTAAAGAAATTTTCGCCAAGCTATTTGAAATGGGCTTGTTCTTTATTTTATTTATGGTATTACTACAAATTGCGGGCATTAGCCTCACCACGCTTGCTGTATTTGGGGGGGCATTAGGTGTTGGGCTTGGGTTTGGCTTACAACAAATCGCCGCAAACTTTATCTCGGGCATGATTATTTTGCTTGATCGCTCAGTGACTGTCGGTGATTATATTGAATTAGAAGATGGGCGTACAGGCACTATCACTCAAATGAATATGAGAAGTTCATCACTAGACACTTATGATGGCAAATCTATCGTGGTGCCGAATGAACAATTTATTACCACCGCCTTTACTAACTGGACACATAAAGACACCCTGCAACGCTATACGGTTGAATTCTCCGTATCCTATAACACCGACATTCCTAAAGTGCCTGAACTCATTTTGGCAGCTATTCGTCAACATCCACAGGTTTTAGAAGAGCCAGAAAAACCGGATTGCGAAATCATCGGCTTTGGTGAATCAGGCGTGGATTTCCATGTTGAATACTGGATGGATGGCATTGATGACGGTCAAAATCGGGTTGATTCAGATCTCATGCTAATCATCTGGAATACACTGAAAGAAAATAATATTGAAATCCCCTTCCCACAACGAGAAGTCCGGATCCTCAATGATTCTGGTGTGACGATTAAAAAGCCAGTAAGAACAGCAACCGCGGCCAAGAAACCGACACCCAAGAAGTAGGTTTATTGTTTCGCATCAAGTGTTTCCCACTCTGCATATGCTACCGAGAGCTTAGCCTCCAAAGCAGTCAATTCTGATTGGACTTGGGCAATGTTCTCGGCACCTTGCTGGTAAAAATCAGCTTGCGCCATTTGATCATGCAAGGCTGTTTGGCTGGCCTCTATTTCTGCTATCTGCACAGGTAATTTTTCAAGCTTTTGCTTTTCTTGATAGCTCAGTTTTGGTTTAGCCGACGTCGCTTGTGGCTTAGCGGGTTTTTCTTTCTTCATTACTGGCTTTTTATCAATTGCTCGCTGCCGCTGCCAATCATCATAACCGCCCACATATTCACGCAGCTGTCCATCATCATCAAACACAATTGTACTGGTAACCACATTGTTTAGAAAAGCCCGATCATGGCTGACCAATAATAAGGTACCTTGATAATTTGTCACTAAATCTTCTAATAGCTCCAATGTTTCGGCATCCAAATCATTGGTTGGCTCATCCATCACCAATAAATTAGCTGGCTGGGTAAATAATTTAGCTAATAATAAACGATTCCGTTCACCACCAGATAAAGCCTTCACAGGCGTACGTGCACGCTCAGGTGTGAATAAGAAATCTTGTAAATACCCAATTACATGCTTCTCCGCGCCATTAATTTCAACAAAGTCTTTCCCTTGACCTACATTATCAACTACATTAGCCTCTTCATCCAACTGACTACGCAACTGATCAAAATAGGCGACTTCTAAATTAGTACCGCGTTTCACCTCACCGGTTTGCGGTTCAGACTTACCTAATAAAATAGATAATAAGGTTGTTTTACCACAACCATTAGGGCCAATTACCCCAATTTTATCGCCCCGCCGAATCGAGATGGAAAAATCACTAAAGAGTGTACGTTCATCATAAACCTGGCTTAACCCTTCAGCCTCAATCACCAACTTGCCACTGCGTGATGCTTCTTGTAATTGCATCTTCACATTGCCCAGCTTATCTTGACGCTGGCCACGCTCACGACGTAATTGTTCCAATGCCCGCACCCGCCCTTCATTACGCGTACGGCGGGCTTTAATCCCTTGCCTAATCCAAACTTCTTCTTGCGCCAGTTTTTTATCAAACAAAGCATTTTGCTGCGCCTCATCGGACAGTATTTCTTCACGACGTTTTAAATAATTGGCATAATCGCCAGGAAAACTCACTAAATTCCCACGATCAAGCTGCACAATTCGTGTGGCTAAATTCTGTAAAAACATCCGATCATGGGTAATAAATAATACGGTACCTTGATAGTTTTTTAAAAACTCTTCCAGCCATGCAATCGAGGCAATATCTAAATGATTTGTCGGCTCATCCAGCAATAAAACATCGGGGTCTTTCACCAAGGCTTGCGCCAATAACCCCCGCCGTTTCATCCCTCCTGATAAGGCAGAAAACGCCATATCTACATCTAATGATAAACGCGAAATAACACTCTCTACTTTCTGCTCCACAGACCAACCATCTACCGCTTCTAAATCATGCTGCGCTTTCTCTAAGGCATTCAACACCTTCTCTGACGCATCTGTCTCCAACTGATGTAATACATGGTGATAAGCAATCAATAAAGGAGCAATATCACCCAATCCCGCAGCAACCACATCAAACACACTGCCCGCCGTACCCTTCGGCACTTCTTGCTCCAACCGTGCGATCTTTAATCCCTTACCTAAAATCTCACCCCCATCCGGCGCAATCTCACCTGCAATCAATTTCATCAGCGTTGATTTGCCCGCACCATTTCGGCCGACTAAACACACGCGTTCGCCACGATCGAGCTGGAAATCCACTTTATCAAGTAGATTCGGACCGCCATAACTGACTGTGATTTGTTTTAAATTAAGTAATGCCATTTATGAGACCTTTATATGATTCAAGCGTGAAAGAAAAACAAGAAAAAATTTTTCTTATTGTCGCTAAAAATGAGAGTAATAGCTCGATTCTCTTGCTCGATTTTTTCGTGGGAATAAGCGAGATTTAAGCTGTTTTGTCTCGCGGTTGAATGGTGTAAAGGACTCATACAGATTCTCTTTGCGCGATTTCCAATGATTCGCTTGCTTCAAACCACGCTAATTCTACTTGTTCTAATTCAACCTTCAATCCAGCTTGTTCTGCCAAAATTGTTTTCAATTTTTCTTTTTCGCTATCCTCATACAAACTATTATCTGCCAGCGAGGCTTCCACTCTATCTAACTTAGTTTGCAATGATTCCATCTGCTGTTCTGCTTTTTTTACGCTATTTCGCAGTGGTTGTAATTTCTTTCTTGCTTCCGCTGAGGCACGGCGGTCGTCTTTTTTTGTATTCGATCCATTGCTCTCTGAAATAGATTTAACGGATTTGTCTTTATTCATCAACCACTGACGATAATCATCTAAGTCACCATCAAATTGCTTCACGGCGCCTTCTGACACTAGCCATAAATCATCTGCCACTGTCCTTAATAAATGTCGATCATGCGACACGACCACTAATGCACCTTCAAAATCTTGCAACGCCATAGTGAGCGCCAAGCGCATTTCTAAATCTAAATGGTTCGTCGGCTCATCCAATAAGAGTAGCGCCGGTTTTTGATACACCAACAAAGCCAACACCAAACGGGCTTTCTCCCCCCCTGAGAAAGGGCCTACCGGTGCCAACGCATCATCACCTTTAAACCCAAAGCCACCGAGGAAATCACGCAAATCGCTTTCCGAAGCTTGCCGATCCAACCGCTGTAAATGTCGCACGGGGCTATCTTCTGGATAAAGCTGATCTAATTGATGCTGGGCAAAATACGCAATACGGATATCTTTGGCCTCGCGTCGCTTACCCTGTAAATGCGCTAATTCACCTGCAATCAACTTAATCAACGTCGATTTACCTGCGCCATTCGGCCCCAACAAACCGATGCGATCCCCCGGCGCCAATGATAATTTAATACCCGATAATAAGGGTTTATCATCATAGCCTACCGCCACCTTATCCAGTGTTAGCAAGGGTGCAGTTAAGCGGGCGGGTGGTGAAAAACTAAAATGAAAATCTGAATCCACATGCGCCGGCGCAATCAATTCCATCCGCTCTAGTGCCTTCACGCGGCTTTGTGCTTGTTTTGCCTTGGTTGCTTTGGCCTTAAACCGTGTCACAAAACTACGAATATGCGCAATCTCGCGTTGCTGCTTCTTATGCGCCGCCTGCTGATTCGCCAAATGCTCGGCGCGCGCGATTTCAAAAGCAGAATAGTTGCCCGTGTAGGATTTCACGCCCTGCTGTTCAATATGCACAATATGCGTCACGACTCGATCTAAAAAATCTCGGTCATGCGAAATCAACATTAACGTACCTTGATAACTCCGCAGCCAATCTTCTAGCCAATACACCGCTTCTAAATCTAAATGGTTGGTTGGCTCATCTAATAATAAGAGATCCGAACGACACATCAATGCCTGCGCCAAATTCAACCGCATCCGCCAGCCACCTGAAAAAGAATTAACCGCTAATAATTCTTGTCCTGCCGTAAAGCCCAGACCATGTAATAAACGCCCTGCTCGGCTCCGCGCCGTATAGCCATCAATTGCCGCTAATTCATCATGTAACACACTTTGTAAATCACCATCATGCGCCGCTTCTGCTCCAGCTAATTGTTGTTGTAAGTCTGTATAATCCGCATCGCCTTGCAACACATATTCAATCGCGGCCAAATCTGTTGCTGGCGTTTCCTGAGCCACATGCGCAATCACCCATGCTTGCGGAATTGACACACTGCCCACATCTGACTGTAATTCCCCGCGGAATAATGCAAACAAACTGGATTTACCCGTCCCATTCGCGCCCGTCAACCCCACCTTTTGTTTAGGATGGATAGTTAGGCTCGCCGCTGCAAATAGCAAGCGCACACCGCGACGAATAGAAAGTTGATTTAGCTTAATCATGCCGCGCATTGTATCAAGCTAGACTAGGGTTGCCTATTTATAAAAGCCCTCTCTTGCTGGGGAGGGTTCTCAATCCTAAACCTCTGGCAACGCCCAATCTATCGCTTGCTTAGCTTGTGATGTTAAATAGTCATTTGTCTTACTAAAAGGCTGGCAGCCAAAGAACCCGCGGTAAGCAGACAGTGGTGAGGGGTGCGGCGCTTTCAACACACAGTGCCGTTTGACATCAATCATTGCCCCTTTTTTCTGAGCATAACTGCCCCACAACAAAAACACTACGCCCTCACATTGGCTATTTATCGTCTCGATAATCTTATCGGTAAATTGTTCCCAACCTTTACCTTGATGCGCATTGGCATTTGAATCTTCGACCGTCAACACAGCATTCAGCAATAACACACCCTGTTGCGCCCAGCTTTCTAAATAACCATGATTTGCAGGAGCAATACCCAAATCGGTTTCCAATTCTTTATATATATTCGCCAAAGACGGTGGCGTTTTCACACCGGGTAACACCGAAAAACACAAGCCATGGGCCTGCTCTGCTTGGTGATACGGATCTTGCCCGAGAATAACAACTTTCACTTTATCTAGTGGTGTCGCTTCCAAAGTATGAAACCAATTTGATGAATGCGGGTAAATGACCTTATGAGCTTCTTTTTCAGCACGCAAAAAGGTTTTAAGTACCTGCATATAAGGCAATTCAAATTCAGGCAGCAAGGCTGCTTGCCAACTAGGTGCATTTTCTAACGTCATGGTTGAATCATATCAGACACCCTATTACCAATCCAGCTTGCCATACTGATATGCGAGGTGCATAATGAATTCATGGCTTCAAAAATTAGCAAAACCCCCGAACAATGGCGGCAACAACTTAATGATGAACAATATCGCGTAACCCGTGAAGCGGGCACAGAAGCCGCCTTTTCAGGCCAATACGATCAACATGGTGATATCGGCCAATATCATTGCATTTGCTGTGATCAGGCCTTATTTTCATCCCATGATAAATTTCATTCTGGCTGCGGCTGGCCTAGCTTTTCTGGCCAACTGGAATCCGACACCATTATTCAGCACCGTGATGTAATACATGGCATGATTCGCACCGAACTCCGTTGCAGCCAATGTGATGCCCATTTAGGCCATATTTTTGATGATGGTCCACCACCAACGGGCTTACGCTATTGCATCAACTCCGTATCCTTGCAATTTCATGGCGAAGACTGATACAAAAACAAACGACTGGTTCGTGTATCTGATCGAAGCAGAAAATGGCCATCTCTATACCGGTATCACTACCGATGTTGACCGTCGTTTTCAAGAACACCTACAAGGTAAAAAAGGCGCGCAATTTTTTAAAATCAGCCCCGCCAAACAACTGGTTTATTCCGAGTTGCAAGCTGACCGCAGTAGCGCTTCAAAGCGTGAGTATGCTATCAAGAATTTATCCCGAACTGAAAAACTAGCGCTAATCAAAACTCCTGTATAATGGTGGGTTTTCTAAATCTAACACTTCAGGGATAAATCCGTGCTCGTTTCTTCGAATATTACTATGCAATTTGGCGCTAAGCCATTATTTGAAAATGTATCCATCAAATTTGGCGGCGGCAACCGCTACGGTTTGATTGGCGCCAATGGTTGTGGTAAATCCACCTTTATGCGCATCCTCTCGGGTGAACTTACACCAACAGCAGGCAATATTAGCCTAGATCCGAATGAAACCTTTGCGGTATTAAAGCAAGACCAGTTTGCTTATGAAGAGCAACGCGTGATTGATGTCGTTATCATGGGCGATGCCAAATTATGGGCGGTGCACCATGAGCGTGATCGTATCTATAATTTGCCAGAAATGAGCGAAGCAGATGGCATCAAAGTAGCTGAACTTGAAGGCGAATATGCTGAAATGGATGGTTATACCGCTGAATCGCGCGCAGGTGAACTGTTGCTCGGCATTGGCATCCCAACTGAGCAACATAATGGCCCCATGAGTGCGATTGCACCAGGTTGGAAATTACGCATTCTATTGGCCCAGGTGCTGTTTGCCGATCCTGATATTCTATTGCTCGATGAGCCGACTAACCATCTGGACATCAACACCATCCGCTGGCTAGAAGATATTATCAATCAGCGCGATAGCACCATGATTATCATTTCGCATGATCGCCATTTCTTAAACAGTGTGTGTACGCATATGGCTGATTTAGATTATGGCGAAATCCGCGTATTCCCGGGTAATTATGATAACTATATGTTGGCCTCCACCCAAGCACGCGCCACCATAATGGCCGGTAATGATAAGAAAAAAGCACAAATTAAAGAGCTAGAAGAATTTGTTCGTCGCTTCTCTGCCAATGCCTCTAAAGCTAAACAGGCAACCTCGCGCGCTAAAAAGATTGAAAAAATAGAATTGGATGACATTAAACCTTCTAGCCGCGTAAATCCGTATATCCGCTTTGAGCAAGAGAAGAAGCTATTCCGTAATGCCGTTGAAATTAAAGATCTCAGCCAAGGCTATGATAGCGAAGATTTATTATTCAAAGATTTCAAAATGATGGTTGAAGTCGGTGAAAAAATTGCGGTTATCGGCCCGAATGGAATTGGTAAAACGACCTTCGTTAAAACGTTGGTCAAAGAACTTGCGCCAAAATCAGGCATCGTCAAATGGTCTGAAAATGCCAATATTGGTTATTATGCACAAGACCACGAAGCGCTATTTGAAAATGATTTGTCGTTATTTGAATGGATGCAACAATGGGGTAAGCCTGCAGATGATGAACAAGTGATCCGCGGTACTTTAGGGCGTTTACTATTCTCTGGCGATGAAATCAAAAAGAAAGCCAAAATATTATCGGGCGGTGAAAAAGGTCGGATGATGTTTGGTAAATTATTGCTTCAAAAACCCAATATCTTAGTGATGGATGAACCGACGAACCATATGGACATGGAATCTATCGAATCCCTAAACATGGCATTAGAGCAATATGAAGGCACCCTTATTTTCGTCAGCCATGATCGTGAGTTTGTATCGACCCTTGCCACCCGCGTCTTAGATATGTCTGAATCCGGTATCACTGATTTTGATGGCAGCTATGAAGAATATCTAGTAAGCCAAGGCGTATAAAAATGACTAACACACCCTGCCCAGAAAAAACCTGTGAAATCGACCGCCTAGTGACCCACCCTAAATTAGTGGAAATGGCATTGGCCGATAAAAAAACTGAGCAACGTCGCGATGGTGTCTATGCTTATCCCGGTGAAACGTTTGAATTAGAAGGCGTTAAATTCACTGTCGTCAGCCTTGAACGTGAAACATTAGGCGATATGACGGATGCCAGCGCACAAGCCGAAGGCTATCCTAGTATGGAAGCCTATCAATCACTCATCTTACGGATGCACGCGGGTATGGAATGGAATAACAACAGCCCTGTGTGGGTGCACCGGTTTCAGAAAACAGCTTAATCTTCTATCCTAAATCCTAATTGTTACTTCAGCCCACCATCTCCAATAACGTAATGCCTTAATGCAATTATTCCTGTATCATCAGAATATGAATAGATTCTTAAATACTATAAGATTTTTTGTAGGTTCTTCTATCTTGGTACTAGCAGCATCCTTAACATATGCTAGTACGCAAGGCGTATTAACCTATCCCGTTTTACAGCCCACAGAAGGACTAAACAATCCAAACCTTGCAATTGGTTTAAATGGTGTGGAAGACTGGTCTGTACAAATGCCATTTATTAATCACTTTAAAACTGCACGGACATGGATTGGTCATTTGCCAGACCAATTTGGTGGTGTTGAAACAGCTGAATTACAAGCGGCAGGGGTATTGGATGAACATGGGTGGGTTACCCATATTCCAAGCAATGTCAGTCATATTGGAACCATTTGGGATTGGTCAAGTAATAATCAATATGGTGCCCAGCAAAGTCGCCAAGGTCGGTATGTTTTGAGCTATGTAGGTGAAGGAAGCTTAAGTCTAAATGGTGTCACAATCGTATCGCAACAAGCAGGAAAAATAGTTTTTAATAATGATAATGGCTCAACTTTTTCTGTAGATATCATGGCCACGGATCCAAATGATACGGGTGATTACATTAGAGAGATTGTGGTTGTTCGAGAAGATCAACTCGATTTATATAAAGCTGGAGCAATATTCAACCCTAAATGGATTGAATTTATAAAAGATATGCGGATGCTTCGTTTTATGGATTGGATGGGCACAAATGGTTCAAAAATAACCCATTGGGAAGAGTATCCTAATGCTGATTGGTATACTTGGACTGAACATGTTCCTGTATCCATTATGGTAAGACTAGCGAATGAGATAGGCATAGACCCCTGGTTTAATATGCCATTTAATGCAAATAATAATTTTTCTCAGCAATTTGCAATATATGTACGAGACAATCTAGATGAAAACCTAATCGCTCATATTGAACTTTCAAATGAAGTATGGAACTTTATTTTCCCGCAAGCTATTCAGGCAGCACAAATTGCTGAAAACACTTATGGTGTGGCAGACGGCCCTGCATGGTTAAATTATTACGGGCAACGAGCATCAGAGGTGATGGCAACCTGGACGACTATTTTTGGTAATCAAACTAGTCAGCGGCTAAAACGTGTCGCAGGTTCCTTCACTCCCGTTCCTTACTATTCTGAACAAATCCTTATAGCACCTTTATGGCAGCAACATGATCCTGTTAACTATACGCCTCCACATACATATTTTGATGCCCTTGCCATCACAACCTATTTTGGTTCAGAAACGATTGTTGAAGAAGACTCTAGAAATGCATTATTAGCGGCAATTAACGATCCTAATATCAACGAGCATAATTGGCATCGAGATATACTTATTCCTCTTGTGCAGGATGCTTCAGAATTTACTGCCCAAAAATCAGTTGCACAGTTGTATAGCCTTGATTTGCTGTCGTATGAAGGAGGACAGCATGTACACCATAGCGCTGGTACTGGCCTGGGGCAAGAAGAATTAGGAATTTTACAAAACCATCTAGTTAATTTTGTACGAAGTCCGCAGATGGCGACAGTGTATCAAGAAAGTTATACAACATGGAAAAATCACGGTGATGGTGCATTTATGCAATTTGTCGATATCTCAAGCGTAAATATTTTTGGATCATGGGGACTATTGGCAAGCCTGAACGATACCAGTCCACGTGCAGAATTTTTGTTACATGAAAACGATACCAATATTACTTGGTGGGAAAATCGTGGTGGTAATCATTTCCAGAACGGGCGTACTATCACTGGCAGTATTGCAGACAACATACTTGCAGGAACAAATGCCGAGGATTTTATCCTTGCTGGTGCTGGTTCAGACATTATATATCCTGGGCTAGGCAATGATGGTGTTAATGGTGGCGCTGGTGATGATACTGTGATGCTTCGTGGCAACCAATCTGAATATACGATTACTCAAGAAGGTAAAGGTTACCGTATTATTGGCCTAGATGGCATTAACTATGTATATGCAGTTGAAACACTTTATTTTGAAGATGGTTCAAGATTACAATTAGCTGAAATCACCAATCAAGAACTTATCTTTAAGAATAGCTTTGAGTAAAGATTATATCGCTCTAAATTGACATTTAAACTAAACAAATTAACTAACCGTGTATTTATAAACAAGTGCAATTAAATTAGAATTATAAAATAATATCAATCCTCAATCCTAAAACCCACCTTAATCGTTACCTGCCAATATTTCACCCCGCCTTCTTCAATATAGCCTCGAGTATCAATTACTTGGAACCAGTGCATATGCTTGACGGAAGTCGCCGCCTTGGCAATCGCATTTTGAATCGCTTGATCAGAGCTTTCTGCAGAGCTGCCTGTTAATTCGATATGTTTATAGGTATGTTCGGTCATGGTGTTTTCCTCGCCTGATTTAAATAGGTATTCAGACCATTATAGACCCAATTATAAATTTTTTGTCATCCTGAGCGTAGTCGAAGGATCTTTTTAGCAAGCTTGATCTGTAAGATCCCTCCGCTACGGTCGGGATGACATGATCTCTGTGCCTCTGTGGTTAATCATGTTTATGTTGGAAAATAGAACCCCGCATACGCTAGGATGACAAACTTACTATTTAACAGGCTGATTTAACTATATTTTGGTGGCATACTAGCGTATAATCCCGCGTTTACTATCCTTTGGCGACTAATTTCAGAACGTCAATATTACACAGGCACAGCCATGTCCACAGAAGAAAATACACCCGCCGTCTCCTTTTCGGAGATGGGCTTAGCCGATCCTATTCTTAAAGCCGTACAAGAAGCGGGCTATGAGACACCGTCTCCTATTCAGGCTGCGAGTATTGCGCCCTTATTGGCTGGGCGTGATTTACTCGGTCAAGCGCAAACAGGAACAGGGAAAACAGCGGCCTTTGCATTACCATTGTTGAGCCGTTTGGATACGAACCTTAAAACGCCGCAAATTTTGGTGTTAGCGCCAACACGTGAATTGGCGATTCAGGTGGCAGAAGCCATGCAAAGTTATGCCCACCATATGAAAGGCTTTCATGTATTACCAATTTATGGCGGCCAGAGTATGCATATTCAGCTCAAGCAGTTGAAGCGAAATCCACAAGTGATAGTCGGCACGCCGGGGCGTATTCTCGATCATATCCGTCGCCGCACATTGAACCTAAGCGAATTACGTGCCTTAGTGCTGGATGAAGCCGATGAAATGCTACGAATGGGTTTTATTGATGATGTGGAAACGATTTTAAAAGAAACGCCTGATGAGCGGCAAGTTGCGCTATTTTCTGCGACAATGCCTAGTGCGATTCATCGCGTTGCAACCCGTTACCTAAAAAATCCCGTTGAGATTAAGATCAAAACCAAAACCTCAACGGTTGATACGATTAACCAACGGTATTTACAAGTCACTGGTGGCCACAAATTAGATGCCTTAACGCGTATTTTAGAAGTGGAAGA
>DBOG01000021.1:0-2056 GCA_002299915.1 Proteobacteria bacterium UBA652
ATGTCACCTCCTCCAATACCACCGCGGGTGGAGCAGCGACGGGTTCAGGCGTGGGTCCTTGCCATATTGATTATGTGCTTGGGATCACTAAAGCCTATGCAACGCGTGTGGGCGCAGGGCCATTTCCCTCAGAATTACTGGATGCAGATGGTACTGTGAATGAAATCGGTCAGCATTTAGCCGATAAAGGCCATGAAGTGGGGGCAACCACCGGGCGAGACCGTCGTTGTGGTTGGCTAGATATGGTCGCGCTTAATCGTGCCGTCTGGGTGAATAGTATTACGGGCTTGTGCATTACCAAACTAGATGTGCTGGATGGGCTTGACACTATTCGACTCTGCATTGCCTATGAACGTGATAGTAAACAAGTAGATACCTTGCCGCTGAGTGCCGATGAGTTCGAAGGTTGTATCCCTGTTTATAGAGAGTTCCCAGGTTGGCAAGTATCCACACAGGGCATTACGGAATTTGATGCATTGCCAGAGAATGCTAAGGCATATCTAAATGAAGTTGAAAAATTGGCAGGTGTGCCGATTGATATCGTATCAACTGGTCCTGATCGGAATGAAACGATTGTTCGACGGGCACTATTTTCTTAAAAAATAACGGCTACTATTCAGGGCTCACACCCGAAAAAACAGCTGAATAATCCGTATCTGCCAACCCTTGCTCTAAGGTGGCATCTAGCACTTCTGCAATGCCTTGTAGTGCGGCGGTATTCAAGCCGAGTTGTTTGGCGACAGATAAAAATAGGTGGGTATCTTTGGCGAGGTGTTTGGTGGGGAAGTTGGGGTTGCTAAAATCTCGATTGAGCATACGGTCTAGTTTTTTATCGAAGGTGGGGGCATAAAGCGCGCTATCGCGGACGATATCCATAAATTGGCTGACATCAATTTGTTCTTTTTCAACGAGGGCGAGGCTAAGGGCGAAGCTGGAGGTGAGGCCTGCGATCAGTTGGTTCATGGCGAGTTTAATGGTGGCGCCATGGCCGACATCACCAGTATGGCGGGGTTCTTTGCTGAGATCTTGCAATAGCGGTAGGGCGGTTTGATAATCAGCTTCTTGCCCGCCTGCCATGATGATAAGCGTGCCGCTTCGGGCTTCGGGCAGGCTACCCAGTACGGGTGATTCTAGATATTGGCCTTGTTGCTGACGGATCCGATCGGCGATCTCTCTGGATTCCGCTGGGGCGATGGTACCCATTTGGATAATGAGTTTGTTGTTAACGCTATCCGCTGTGGTGGTGTCGAGCACGCTATGAATCGCATCGGCATCGCTGAGCATAAACAGAGTGATGTCGCTAGCTTGAATAACGGCATTGGCATTGCTTACTACCTGCGCACCTTGGCTTTGTAAGGCAGCTGTTTTATTTGGGCTGCGGTTATAAATAGTCAGTGTATGTTGACGCTCTAATAAGCGTTCACTGAGGGCTTGTCCCATTAGGCCGATACCAATTAATCCGATTTTCATTGTGTGTGCTCTAGGTTTTCAGGGAATAACTACATTAGCACAGATTGGTAACTTTAGAACCGTTCAGAGCGAGAGGTAATATTATCGTTGTCACCTCGACCGGAGTGGAGAGGTCTTGTGGTTATATGTAAATTGTAAGATCTCTCCGCTCCGGTCGAGATGACAATTTTTAGGGACTAAAAAATATTACTTTGGCCTGCGGACTGCGGTAAAATGGTTTGATTCTACTTTCTTGTTTAGGAAACGATTGTGTATAACAAAAAAATGTCTATTGCAGGTTTTGATGATGAAATTGCGCAGGCGATTGCGGCTGAGGAAGTGCGTCAGGAAGAGCATATTGAGCTGATCGCATCAGAGAATTACACCAGCCCACGGGTGATGGAGGCGCAGGGAAGTGTGCTGACCAATAAATATGCAGAAGGTTATCCTAGCAAGCGTTATTACGGTGGCTGTGAGCATGTGGATGTGGCTGAGCAATTGGCGATTGATCGGGCGAGGGCATTATTTGGGGCGGATTATGCCAATGTGCAACCCCATTCGGGATCGCAGGCAAATGCGGCTGTTTATTTGGCTTTATTACAACCGG
>DBOG01000021.1:2460-38891 GCA_002299915.1 Proteobacteria bacterium UBA652
CTATGGCATTGATACGGAAACAGGTGAGATTGATTACGATGAAGTGATGCGGTTAGCGCAGGAGCATCAACCTAAAATGGTGGTGGCTGGGTTCTCAGCTTATTCACGAGTGATTGATTGGCAGAAATTTCGTGATATTGCGGATGCAGTAGGTGCTTATTTATTAGTGGATATGGCGCATGTGGCGGGCTTGATTGCGGTAGATGAATACCCTAGCCCGGTGGCGATTGCTGATGTGACGACAACAACAACCCATAAAACATTACGTGGCCCACGGGGTGGGTTGATTTTGGCGAAGTCGAATCCCGAAATTGAGAAGAAATTGAATTCTGCGGTGTTCCCTGGTTTCCAAGGTGGCCCGTTGATGCATGTGATTGCGGCTAAAGCGGTTGCCTTTAAAGAGGCGATGTTACCAGAATTCAAATCTTATCAGCAACAAGTGAAGCGTAATGCACAGGCGATGGCGAGTGTGTTTATGGAACGCGGCTATGATGTGGTCTCGAAAGGCACAGATGATCATTTGTTCTTGGTGAGCTTTATTGAGGCGGGCTTAACGGGTAAAGAAGTGGATGCATGGTTGGGTGCGGCGAATATTACCGTGAATAAAAATGCAGTGCCGAATGATCCACAATCACCCTTTGTAACATCCGGTATTCGGGTGGGAACACCGGCGATTACCACCCGTGGCTTTAATGCCGATGAAGCAGATGAGTTGGCGCATTGGATGTGTGATGTGATTGAGAGCAAGGGAGATGAGGGAGTGATTGAGATAGTTAAGAATAAAGTATTGTCCATCTGTGCGAATCATCCTGTTTATGCTGAAGCATAAGTATTTTTAAGTCCTCACCGCTTGTATGGATTTAGGTGAGAGGGTGTGGGAGATCTGATTTTTAATCTCCCTACCCAACCCTCCCCAGTAGGGGAGGGAATTTGGAATTATAGTGAGATAACGGTTTTATGCGATGTCCTTTCTGTGGTGCGGCAGATTCTAAAGTAATTGATTCCCGGCTGTCGGCTGAGGCTGATGCGATTCGTCGTCGTCGTAGTTGTGTGGAATGTAAAGAACGGTTTACAACGTATGAAACGGCAGAATTATCTTTGCCACGGATTGTGAAACGCGATGGTAGTCGTGCCGTGTTCAATGAAGAAAAATTACGCGCGGGCATGATGCGGGCATTGGAAAAACGACCGGTGAGTATGGATGCCCTAGATCGTGCGGTGAAAAACATTACCCATCGTTTGCATACTAGAGGCGAGCGTGAAATCGATAGCCGTCTACTGGGTGATTGGGTGATGGATGCCTTACGTGGATTGGATCATGTGGCGTATGTGCGGTTTGCGTCGGTATATCGTAGTTTTGAGGATATTAATGCTTTTCGTGAAGAACTTGATCGCTTGGAAGAACAAGCGGACTAGTAATGGCAAATAATGGGACCAATATTCGTTATCATTCAAGTTGCGGAGTTTTAGTGCCCATAATGGATAGGCTAGCAAGGCATCATGGTGATGTAATAGCCGTTCTATTGCTTACTATTATAATGCAGATGGCGTATTCAGGATGAGTGCTGAACATATGCAAATTGAATGGTCACGATATATGGCTCGTGCTTTGCAGCTTGCAGAGCGTGGGATTTTTACCACGGCACCTAATCCAAACGTGGGTTGCGTGATTGTGCGCGATGGCGTTATCGTGGGTGAAGGCTGGCATAGGCGAGCAGGTGATGGCCATGCGGAAGTGTATGCTTTGGCCGATGCGGGTGAGCGGGCACAGGGTGCGACTTGTTATGTGACGTTGGAGCCTTGTAGCCATACGGGGCGTACACCACCTTGTGCTGATGCGTTGATTGCGGCAGGGGTGGCTCAGGTATGTGTGGCGATGCAAGATCCAAATCCAAAGGTGGCGGGCGTGGGCATTAAGCGATTACGTGAGGCAGGTATCACCGTTGAAGAGGGGTTGATGGCAAGCGAAGCAGAATTACTTAATGTGGGGTTTTGCAAACGAATGCGCACAGGCCGACCGTTTGTTCGCAGTAAATTAGCGATGAGCTTGGATGGGCGGACGGCGATGGCATCGGGCGAAAGCCAGTGGATCACGGGCGCAGCTGCACGGCAAGATGTGCAAAAATTACGCGCACACAGCGATGCGATTGTGACGGGAATTGGTACGGTGTTGGCGGATGATCCTGCGCTAACGGTACGGCCTGAAGGCGATTGGTATCCTGATAACGAAGTCGTACGGCAACCCTTACGGGTGGTGGTGGATTCAGCGGGACGCACGCCGAGCATGGCACATTTGTTTGATACGGATCCCCCTGTTTGGATCGCAACGATGGGTACACAATCAGCAGGTACAACAGTAACCTTACCCGCGGATGAGGCTGGCAATGTAGACTTGGTAGCGTTAATGGATAGATTGGCAGAAGCTGAAATAAATGAGGTGATGATTGAGGCAGGTGCCGAGTTGAATGGCGGCTTATTAGCGGCGGGTTTGATTGATGAAATCGTGATTTATATGGCGCCTAAATTGATGGGCGATGGCGCACGTGGTTTATTTCATTTGCCAGCACTGACTACAATGGCGCAGAATATTGAGCTAGAGATTAAAGACATTCGTGCGGTAGGGAAAGATTGGCGGATTACCGTTCGGCCAAAAGGGTAGTTACAACCATAACTGTTGGATTTTCTGTTTTCTAGTGCGCATAATGGTTGAGGTAACAAGGCATATTATTAATGTAATAGTTATTCTATTAATAATATAACGCGGGTAGCGCAATCAGGATGGGCGCTAGGAAATAGTAAATTCAAGGGTTTTGGGTGTTTTATGTTTACAGGTATTATTGCGGCACAGGGTGAGATAGAAAGCACGACGGCGCGTGGTGGTGATTTGCGATTGCAGGTGGTAACCAATCAATTGGATTTGAGCGATGTGACGTTAGGCGATAGCATTGCAATTAATGGCGTGTGTTTGACGGTGGTTGGGCTGACGTCGGCGGGTGTGAGTTTTGATGTGTCACGCGAAAGCTTAGAACGCACCAGTTTGGGGCAGGTTAAAACAGGCAGTGTGGTGAATTTAGAAAAGGCCTTAGCCGTGGGTGATCGCTTAGGGGGGCATTTTGTGAGTGGCCATGTGGATGGAATGGGTAAGGTATTATCGCTAGAAGAAGATGCCCGTTCTGTGCGATTTCAATTTGAAGTGCCGGCAGATTTGATGCGCTATATTGCAGAAAAAGGCTCGATTTGTATTGATGGGGTGAGCTTGACGGTGAATAATATTGGGTCAAACTGGTTTGAAGTGAATATTATTCCGCATACAATGCAAGAGACGGTTATGCATACCTATCAAGTTGGGCATAAAGTGAATTTAGAGGTGGATTTGATTGCACGTTATTTAGAGCGACTGATGTTACCTGCAAGCGATAAAGGGATTACGTCAGAATTTTTAACAGACAATGGATTTATGCGCGCATGACTATGGCTACCCACTACATTCATCTTTTCCGCTATAACGGCGTTATTTCCGTACTCAAATGGTCACATATCACTTATATGTTCACATTTTCCGTGCGGAAATGCCTTGTTCTACCAAAAAATATAAACATACTGAGTACCCATAAATGTTGAATACAACAGATGAAATTTTAGCGGATTTACGCGCTGGAAAAATGGTGGTCATCATGGATGATGAAGATCGCGAGAATGAAGGAGACCTCATTATGGCGGCTGAATGTGTGACACCTGAAGCGATTAACTTTATGGCACGCTATGCACGTGGATTGGTGTGTTTAACGCTGACAGAATCGCGTTGTAAACAGCTGCGTTTACCGTTGATGGTGATGGATAATCAGGCAGCGTATTCGACTAACTTTACTTTGTCGATTGAAGCAGCAGAAGGGGTGACGACTGGTATTTCAGCTGCGGATCGGGCGAAGACGATTTTGGCAGCGGTGGCGGTTGATGCGAAACCTGAAGATATTGTACAACCCGGGCATATCTTCCCCGTTAAAGCGCAAGCTGGCGGGGTGTTGACCCGCGCAGGACATACGGAAGCCGGCTGTGATTTGGCACGTTTAGCAGGCAAAGATCCATCAGCGGTTATTGTCGAAATTTTAAATGATGATGGCACGATGGCTCGGCGCGCTGATTTAGAACAATTTGCTCAAACACACGATCTTAAAATTGGGACGATTGCAGACTTGATCAGCTATCAGCTTGAAAATGAGATGACCATTAGCCGACTGTCAGAATGCACGATGCCAACGGAACAGGGCGAATTCACCTTATTTAGTTATGAAGATACGGTCAGCGGCCAAGTTCATCTGGCGATGGTGTCTGGTGAGATCAATCCTGATGTGGAAGCGCTTGTTCGGGTCCATATGGCTGAACCGTTATCTGATTTATTAGGTGATCAACGTGAAGCATCACATTGGCCTTTATCTACCGCGATGGCGCATATTCAGGCCGCTGAAAATGGCGGGGTTCTGGTGGTGCTGCGTCAGCCGAATCAGAACCGCCAATTAGCGGCGAAAGTGGAGCGTTACCAGCAAGCTGATAGGGGAGAATCTATTGTGACAGATACGAGCTGGGATCTACGTACATTTGGTGTAGGCGCACAGATCTTAGCGGATTTAGGCGTGAAAAAAATGCGGGTAATGGGTACGCCGACTAAATTACACGGTGTCTCTGGCTTCGGCTTGGAAATTACAGGTTATGATACGGGAGTGGCCGGTTGACAGAAAATAGCCAAAATATTTTGGTTATTGCTGGCGAAGCGTCGGGAGAAGCCCATGCGGCACGGGTATTATTAGCGCTGAGAGAGCAAGCACCTTCTCTCGTTGTTGCTGGGATTGGTGGCGACAATATGCGAGCAGCAGGCGTAGAAATATTAGTCGATTTTTCCGAATTAGCGGTGATGGGATTAGTTGAAGTATTAAAACAATATGGCAAACTGAAAGCGATATTGAATCAGATGATTATGCGGCTGGATACGCATCGTCCTGATTTATTGGTATTAGTCGATTATCCGGGGTTTAATTTACGCTTGGCGAAAGCCGCTAAAAAACGTGGTATTCCTGTCTTATATTACATTAGCCCAAAAGTATGGGCATGGCGCGCAGGACGGGTAAAAACAATTGCAAAAGTAGTTGACCAAATGGCCGTTTTGTTTCCATTTGAAGTGCCAATTTACGAACAAGCAGGCGTGAAAGTACAGTGTGTAGGGCATCCGTTGATTGATGCCGTAGATACAGATCAAACACGAGAACAGACATTGGCACATTTAGCCTTAGATCCTGATAAGCAAGTGGTTGGTTTATTTCCTGGCAGTCGGCATAGCGAAGTGGGTCCCTTATTACCGATCATGCTGGCAGCAGCTGAGAGATTGCAGGCGCGCGATCCAAATTTGCAGTTTGTGCTGCCCATCGCGCAGGGTAAGGTAGCATCCTTAATTGAGCAAGTTGTGGCGGAATCAGGTGTAGCCGTAACACGGGTATCAGTCACATCGGAAACAAATGAATTTTATAATCTAACCGCGTCTTGTGATGCGATTGTTGCCGCATCGGGTACAGTGACGCTTGAGATTGCTTTATTGAATACACCCCATTTTTTGGTCTATCGTGTAGCACCGATGACATATCGCATTATGCGCCGTTTAGTGCGGATCCCGTATGTCGGTTTATGCAATATTGTGACAGGGAAGAACCTCATACAAGAACGATTACAAGATGCCGTGACAGTAGAAGCCGTCGCGGCTGAATTGGATCAATTATTAGCCGAGCCAAACGCCAAAGTAGCCGCAGAGAAAGTGGGAAAGCAAGTGCGAACAGCATTAGGCCCTGCGGGTGGGGCAGCGCGAACGGTTGAGGTGATTATCGAGATGCTGGGACATAAGCCATGACCGAGATTGTCGCTGGGATAGATGAAGTCGGCCGTGGGCCATTGGCAGGGGCGGTGGTGACGGCAGCCGTGATCCTTGATCCCAATAATCCGATTGCAGGTTTGGCGGATTCTAAAAAGCTGACGGAAAAGCAACGTGAAACTTTAGCGCCCTTGATTAAAGAGAAAGCCTTAGCGTGGGCCTTAGGTCGGGCAGAGGTGGAGGAGATTGATGAGATCAATATTTTGCAGGCGACCATGTTGGCAATGGAGCGTGCGGTGGCGGGATTAAGTATTGCACCGACATTGGCGCTGGTGGATGGTAATCGTGCGCCTGATTTACCATGTAAAGTGACGACAATCATTAAAGGCGATCAATCTGAGTCAGCGATTTCGGCGGCCTCTATTTTGGCAAAAGTGGCGCGAGATAATGAAATGGTGGAGTTAGACAAACAATACCCGGGTTATGGTTTGGCGAAGCATAAGGGCTATCCAACAGTGCAACATCGGGATGCATTATTAAGTTTGGGTGTGACGCCGATTCATCGACGATCATTTAAACCAGTGCAACTCATACTGGAAAAGGGTAGAGCATGATATGATGGGCGCTTATGACATTAATTGATAAATTCTTTTCGACGTTCAAAAAGAGCAGTAAAAAGGCGACGAGTAAGTCCATTGGATCGGCGCCGATCATTATTCCCCGTTCAGACCATTCTATTTCTCGGAAACATATTAGTCCGCAAGCGGTTAAGGTACTGTATGGCTTAAAAGATGCCGGATTTGACGCCTATTTGGTGGGGGGCTGTGTGCGAGATTTATTGCTGGGACATAAACCCAAAGACTTTGATGTGGCAACGGATGCCAGCCCTGAGCAGGTGCATAAAATATTTAAACGTAGTCGGCTGATCGGTCGCCGGTTTAAGTTGGTGCATGTCGGCTTTGGTCGTCATGCGATTGAGGTCGCCACTTTTCGAGCGCCGCCCGTGGCCGATAAATATATTGATGAGCAAGGCCGGATCACACGAGACAATGAATTTGGTACGCTAGAACAAGATGCATGGCGACGTGATTTTTCAATCAATGCTTTGTATTACAATATCCGCGACTTTTCGATTGTGGATTATACGGGGGGCATGGCTGATTTAGAGGCGGGCGTGATCCGAATGATCGGCGATGTGGAAACGCGTTATCGAGAAGATCCCGTTCGGATGTTGCGAGCCTTACGTTTTAAGGCTAAATTAGGGTTAAACTTAGACGCTGAAACAGAACGCTGGATCCCAGAATTAGCCGATTTATTACAAGATATTCCTTCCGCTAGATTGTTTGACGAAAGTCTAAAGTTATTTTTAGGGGCCTATGGGCGTGCGGTATACACCGAGTTACAACAATATGACCTGTTAAAGCAGCTATTGCCACAAACAGCTCAGATATTGGCGACAGGAGCAGATGACACGGCCGAGAGATTGATTACCGCGGCATTAACGAATACAGATACACGAATTGCAGAAGATAAGCCCGTTACACCGGCTTTTATTTTTGCTGCATTATTATGGCCTGTAGTGAAAGTACGCTGGGCTGATTTTCAACAAAAAGGCGTGCCCGCATTCCCCGCTTTAAATAAAGCGTCATCAGCTGTTTTTATTAAGCAAGGTGAACGTATTTCCATTCCCAAACGGTTTTCATTTATGAGCCGAGATATTTGGACGCTGCAAATTCGCTTAAATCAACGCCAAGGCAAACGTGCTTTGCAAGCCTTAGCCCACCCTAAGTTTAGAGCGGGCTATGATTTTTTATTATTACGAAATGAAGCAGGAGAAGATGCAAGTTTGGCGGAATTAGCTGACTGGTGGACGCGTTTTCAAATTGCCTCAGAACTGGAACAAACACAGATGGTAAAGGAGGTGCCTCGTCATGAAGGTACGGCCAATAAGCGCCCTAGAAGACGCAGACGGCGAAAACCAGCTTCGCGATCTGACGCTGCAGCACAGAAGGCAGACTGATGCGAGCATTTATTGGCTTAGGTAGCAATTTAGAAGATCCGATTGCACAAGTGAATGATGCGATTGCCTTATTGGATGAAACCAATGGCTTGGAGCGGATCGCGACATCATTGCTTTATGCCAGCCCGCCCATGGGACCACAAGATCAACCAGATTACATTAATGCCGTGGTTGAAGTTGAAACCTTATTAGCGCCATTAGCAGTGTTGAATGCGCTGCAATCAATTGAAAATTGTCAGGGTCGGGTGCGTGAACGTCGCTGGGGGCCCAGAACATTAGATCTAGATTTACTGGCGTATGGCGAAGTGGTGATGCATGATGAACGATTACAATTACCACATCCTGGCATTGCAGAACGTGCTTTTGTACTGGTGCCGTGGGCAGAAATTGCAGCCGATTTTGAGATTATAGGTTTGGATAAAGTACAGGTATTAGCGGATGCATGCCCATTAGCAGGATTGGAAAAAATAAATACATGAGTCAGCAAGATTTACCGCAGCGTTATATCGTTGTTGAAGGGCCGATAGGGGTTGGAAAAACGAGTTTAGTCAAGCGCTTGGCCAAAAATTTTTCAGGCGTGACTTTATTAGAAGAGCCAGAGCATAATCCTTTTTTAGAAAAGTTTTATGCTAATCCCAAAGACTCCGCCTTACCAACACAGTTGAGTTTTTTAATGCAACGGGTGCGGTTAAGTGAGCAGGTAAAACAAGATGATTTGTTTCATCATTTGCACATCGCTGATTTTATGGTTGAAAAAGATCGTATTTTTGCTCAGATCACACTAGATGATGATGAACTTGGATTATATAATATGGTCTATGACAATCTAACAATGCATCATCGCACACCTGATTTAGTGGTGTATTTACATGCGCCATTGCCCGCGCTGAAAGCGCGGATTGCACAACGTGGCATTACCTATGAGCAGCGGATGGATAAGAATTATTTGCAGAAATTATCCGATAGTTATGCCCATTTTTTCCATTATTATGATGCAGGGCCGCTATTGATTGTAAATGCACAAGATATTGATTTAGTGCATAGTGAAGCTGATTATCAGAACCTATTAACACAGATCAAAACAACCACAGCAGGGCGGCATTATTACAATCCCCTCGCAGAGAAATAAAGTGTCGAGACTGAACCTAAACCAACTCCAAAAAATGAAAATAGCGGGTGACAAAATCACCATGCTTACGGCCTATGACGCTAGTTTTAGCAAGGTGCTAGATGCGGCGGGTGTGGATATGATTTTGGTGGGTGATTCTTTGGGTACCGTGGTGCAAGGACATGAAAGTACCGTGCCGGTAACGGTAGACGATATGATTTACCACTGCCGCCATGTCTTGCGCGGTAGTCAGCGTGCGTTTGTGGTAATTGATATGCCGTTTATGAGTTATGCGACACCGCAACAAGCCGCTCAAAATGCTGCCCGTTTGATGACCAGTGGTGGTGCACAAATGGTGAAGTTGGAAGGGGGTGGTGTGGTGATGGAAGAAACCGTACGAGAACTGACCGAACGCGGTATTCCTGTGTGTGGACACCTTGGTTTATTGCCACAATCAGAGCATCGTTTAAGTGGCTATCAATCCCATAAATGGAGTGAGGAAACGGTAAAACAATTATTAGAAGATGCCAAAGGATTGCAGCAAGCAGGTGCTGAAATGGTGGTACTGGCTTGTGTGCCTGCAACCGTTGGCGCACAAATAACAGCGGCTTTGACAATTCCAGTGCTTGGATTTGGTGCAGGGCGCGCGTGTGATGGTCAAGTATTGATTTTATACGATATGCTCGGTATCTCGGCTGGGAAAGCACAACCTTTTAATCATGACTTTTTAGTGGATACGGGAGAAATATTGGCAGCCATTAAGAAATATGTGGAGGATGTGAAAAGTGGTGATTTCCCGCAGGTTCAGCACGAATACGAATGAAAACAGTTACCCGCGTCGCTGAACTGCGCCAGCAAATATCAGACTGGAAAAAAGCAGGGCAGCGTATTGCACTGGTGCCGACAATGGGTAATCTACATCAAGGCCATTTATCGTTGGTGAAGCAGGCAAAAGATGTCGCCGATAAAGTCGTTGTTAGTATTTTTATTAATCCGCTGCAATTTGATGATACCAGTGATTTATCGGCTTACCCTAGAACCGAAGGTGCAGATGCAGAAAAGTTAGCACAAGTCGCCTGCGATTTGATATTTATGCCGTCGCTAACAGAGGTTTATCCGCAAGACATGGCGGCGCAAACCAAAATCATGGTATCAGGTGCGGATGATATCTTATGTGGTGCTCGGCGACCAGGGCATTTTGCGGGTGTGGCGACAGTGGTGAATAAATTATTCAATATGATACAGCCAGATATAGCCATCTTTGGGGAGAAAGATTATCAGCAGCTTTGGGTGATCAACAAAATGGTGGCAGATCTAAGCTTGCCAATTAGAATCATAGGTGGCGAGATTGTGCGTGAGTCTAGTGGCTTAGCAATGAGTTCTCGCAACCAGTATTTAACAGAATCACAGCGTATGCAAGCTGCTGGACTCTACCAGACATTGCTGACAGTTAAGCAGCAACTGCAAGCTGGAGAGAAAGATTTTGTGCTCATCGAAAATCAAGCCAAATTAAGTTTAACGGAAAAGGGATTTGACCCTGATTATATTGAAATCCGTCGTGCTTTTGATCTGGCTTTGCCAGTAGAAGGTGATATGAGTTTGAGACTGTTAGCGGCTGCCAAAATGGGCAATGCACGATTGATAGACAATATTGCGGTGCAGCTGTAAAAACTGGGAATATGGTATAATTTTTCGGGTAAAAGACATATTAAAGGGGAGAACAATATGAACCTAACTGTATTAAAATCAAAGCTTCACCGTGCATGCGTGACGCATTCAGAAGTGGACTATGAAGGTTCTTGTGCGATTGATGGTGATTTGATGGTGGAAGCTGGGATCCATGAATATGAACAAATCATGATTTATAACGTCACCAATGGCGAACGGTTTACTACCTATGCGATTCGTGCCGAAGCAGGATCAAAAATTATCTCTGTTAATGGTGCAGCAGCGCATCGTGCGTCCCCTAGCGATCGGATCATTATTTGTACCTATGCGGCGATGGCTGCTGAAAAAGTGGCCGATTACAAGCCCATCTTAGTATATTTAGATGAAGAGAATAATGTGACGCATACGCGGCAAGCCATTCCCGTGCAAGCGGCATAGTAATCCTCGTTTTGTCATCTCGACGTAAGGGAGATCTTAATTGTTTAACCATGAGATTCTTCCGCTACGGTCAGAATGACAGCAACTATATTATTAACACAAGAGCATTAGCACGATGAATATAAAAAAAATAGAGCACATATTTGAAACATTCCTGTGGAACACTCGTTTTGTGGTGGTGATTGCCGTTATCGCTAGCTTGATCACTGCTTTTGCGATGTTCTATATGGCGACGATTGATGTGTATTATTTAATCTCACATCTTGGAGAATATACTTCTCTTGGTGGTGATATTGAGGCACAAAAAACGCTACGTTCTCAAACAGTAACGCATATTGTAGAAGTGGTTGATGGTTATTTGTTAGCCACGGTATTGCTTATTTTTGCGTTGGGCTTATATGAACTATTTGTGAGTAAAATAGATCAAGCTGAAGATACCGATCATTCTTCCGTGTTAGCTATCAATAGCCTTGATGATCTTAAAACACGGTTAGGCCGTGTTATCCTAATGATCTTAATCGTTAATTTCTTCGAGCATGCGATTAATATGGAATTTCATAATGCGTTCGAATTATTAGCATTGGCGGGGGGGATCGCGCTGATTGGCTTAACGCTTTACCTCACGCATGCAGAGGCACATTAAGCCTCTTATTATTTAATCACTTTACTCTGCAGCCAATTTCTGCTCAAATTGGCTGAGTGAATCACAGGCTTTGGCTAAATCAGTCGTAGAATACTCACCAACCTCGGTTGATAGTTTCATATAAGCAGGTACTTCGTCGTTGGTGATTTTGCCATCGGAGACAAGCGCTGCTTGTTGTTGGATGGCAATACCATAGCGTTCCCATAAAGTAGTAGAGGAGCAATCTGCGCTCTCTGTTTGCGCTCCTACGGTAACCGGCGCCACTTGGTAGCCCTCTGGGGCATATTTTGCCATTAAAGCATCAGATTGTGTGCAAATTTCGGGGTTTACTGGATCTGAAGATTGGATGTTAGGATTGTTATCATATTCTTCGCTGAGCAAAATGCCAACTGCAGCTGATTCTTCGGCCATGGCCAGTCTTTTCTGCTCTAGGGCGGGAGAAGGTTCACCACTCTTTTCCATTTCTGCAATAAATTGACGGTTATACACTTGCATCATATTATTGAATTCAATCTGTTTTGTTTGTGCTTCTTTATATGTGCACGAGGCCATTGCAGGTGTGCTGACAAGTGATGTCAATGATAAGGCGAACAGGAGAGATGGTGTTTTCATATTAATATTCCATGTGTTTAATAAATTAATTTGATTTAAGCCATGCTTGGTAAGCATTATTATCATAGAAATCTTGAAAGTCGCCAAAGTCAGGATCGTCATCTAATATTGCTTTAACGATTTCGAATGCTTCGGTGTCTTTCTTGAGTTTTAATAGGATCCGTACTTTAGTATCGTAAATATAATGATGTTCTTCGCCTTGGATATGAGGCAAGGTATTATCAATAACCGCTAAGGCTTTATTTAAGTCGACAGCGCTTTTTGCATCTTCCATCAAATACCAAGCTAGGCCATTGCCGGCTTCGCGATACACTTCCATCCGGAAAGCACCTTCTTCAGTAAATACCCATTCCCCTGTATTTGTTTCCGCATCAAGGAAGTGCAGCACATTTTTGGCGACATTTAAATAATCTTGACGGTTCCCTGGGCCAAAATCAGAACCATCCGTATCAAACGATGATTTTAATAAGCCATATTGTGTCCAGAGATAATCATATTCACTGATTGCTGCACCTTTGCTGACTTTTTGGAGTGCTTTAACCAATAAGCCTCTGGCCGTGCTGGGTTCTGGGTATACCAACGAAGCTCCTTCAGATACTAATTCATGCACATCATCACTGCTATCATCTGCAATAGGATATTGCTGATAGGTAAAGGTAGGTAAGGAAGCGGCCATAACCGAGGTAGAAAACAACAGGCCAAATAAGGTAATAGAAAGTAAGTTTTTCATTGTGGTTTGTAAGTCCTTATTATAAATATGTTAGTCAAATTTGTTAGATATTATACAACACCTCTAAACGAAGGAAAATTCTTTTTTCAGCTGCTGCCAAAGAGGTTAAAGACTCGACAAACTCCGTAAAACTATTGGCAACAAAATCCATTGTATTATTCTGTTCTGAACCCCAGGTTTCTTCGATAGCATACCAAAGCCATATTTTGCCATAATCTTCATCAGATAAGTCGATCAATAACATCTCATTCTCGGTATTGATAGGCAGCATATGGTCTGGAATTCTAGGGCCCGCATCAAAATGAGGTGAATCTCCTGTTAAGATGGTGTAGGTTTTTATCATCTCATCAGCAGTCGCAAAAGTACTGATGCCTGTTGAATATTCACTGGCTTCGAGCCCTGCAAAAAACCGGGAGCCATTAACGACCTGCGCCACAACAAAGCCTATAGGATCATCAATGGTGCCAATCCCAGTGTCTACCCCTGCATATTGCGTGAGGAAGGATACAAAATCAGGGGGCAGTTTTTTTGAAACCAGCTGTTCGATAGCGTTGATTTGTTGAGGTGTGCAAGGGGCTTTGTAGCCTTGTTGGGCATCGCTATCCCAATAGGCTAATGCGGCTTTATCTATGTTCATGCTTAATAGAAAATATCGTTGTAGCTGAAGTAGTAATAAAGTATTGTCTTACCTGAACCATCCTCGCTTTCACCATAAGATAATCCGGCATCTAAGGTTTTATCTTTATAGACAGGCAGGGCGTCTGTTGCACCTAGCGTATCGGAAATAAAACGTTCAACAAAATGATCTTTTAAGAAAGTGAAAAATAGTCCACATTGGTCTGCATCAACATTATCCCACCTGCCTTCATAATCCCCTTCAGTGAGGATCGTATAGGAAACAACGGGTTCACCCTCACACATTGATTTAGTTTCATCATGAAATAAATAATAGACATCCTCCATATCTTGAAAGAAGGCTTTATTTTTTTCAATGCCCGGATGGTGGTTGAATTGTTCGGTAGTATAGTCGTAACCATTTTGATAGATATCATCAATAGAACGTTGTTTATTTAAGGGAAAGAAGTCGGCTGGGTAGCCATATTGCGTGATCATATCGATATACACTTTAGGTAAACCAATATCATGCTGGGTTTGATACGCTTTTACGGAGGCAATTGTTTCCTGATGGGAAAAGGTAAGCATCGGAATTTGAATATCTGTGGGTAATTGATTGTTTATCTCGCTAATGATTGCATGATAAGTTTTAAATAATTGGTCAATATTGTCAGCATTATTTAGTAAGTTAAAATCGTCCCCCATATTCAGGATAAAACTTTCACCGGTACCTAAGAGGGTTTCTATGCCCGTTTCTTCATAATTTTCTCGGCGGAGTTCGCCTTTGATTGAGAAACTATGTACCCTCTTCGTTGGTTGGAATTTACAGTTATCTTTGGAGTTAGCGAATAAACCCTTCTTGATATGCAATTCACAGGTCTCTCCAGTATCGAAGCTCAGGGTAATATGCTCTTCTTCTTGGCCATAACTGAGTTCCGTTGAGAATTCAATATTGCCAGCGGCATAGACACTGGTGGAGAGAAAGCTTAAAGCGATTAAAGTTGTTTTTAATAAGGGCATATATGGCTTGTCTTTTGTTGAAAATAGATTGTTTTTTACCTTGATATTCAGGATGCCGTTATAATGATAGCATGAAAGAAAACGCACATATTAATATCTGTTTAACGACACAGCATTTGCAAGTGCTGTCGGCTGAGTCAGTGTTGTTTGAGGCGGCAATTTCTAGTGGATTAAATGGACCTGGTGAGCAGGATGGCAGTGGCTGTACGCCAAGGGGTGCGCATGAGGTGGTTGAGATAATTGGCGAGGATGTAGCCATTAATACTGTGTTTGTCGGCCGTAAGCCAACTGGTGAAGTCTATACGCCAGCATTGGGTTTGCAATACCCTGAGCGAGATTGGATCTTGACGCGGATTATTTGGTTAGGTGGATTAGAAGTAGGGAAAAATTGGCTGGGAGATGTGGATACGATGCGGCGCTATATTTATATTCATGGCTGCCCTGATAGCTGTGAGATGGGCGTGCCGCTATCTCATGGTTGTGTGCGGATGCATAATGAAGATGTGCTGGCGTTAATGCCGTTTGTAACACGCGGCATGCAGGTGATGATTCATGGGTAATCCTGCGATAGGCTCAGGACGAACGGTTATATGGAGTGAAATGAGATGGCATTAGGACCTTTGATGGTAGATGTACAGGGATTCTCGCTATCGGATGAAGAGCGGGAAATTTTGCAGCATCCATCGGTGGGCGGGGTTATTTTATTTACCCGTAATTATGAGTCTCCTGAGCAGTTGAAAGCGTTAACGGATGCAATTCGTGATTTACGCACACCCCATTTATTGATTTCAGTTGATCATGAAGGTGGGCGGGTGCAGCGGTTTCGGGCGGGATTTAGTCAATTACCTCCTGTAAGTGCATTAGGAACAAGTTATCAACAGAACCCTGATAGGGCAGTACAGCAAGCTGAGAGAACAGGCTGGCTGATGGCGGTGGAGCTGCGCGCAATGGGGGTGGATTTTAGCTTTGCGCCAGTATTGGATTTGAATTACGGGGTGAGTGAGGTGATTGGTGACCGATCTTTCCATCGTGACCCTGATATTGTCACCACATTAGCACGTGCTTATATTCGAGGTATGAAACGGGCTTGGATGCCAGCGGTCGGTAAGCATTTTCCAGGGCATGGTGCGGTGGAGGTGGATACACATGTAGGTTTTGCAGTGGATGACCGTCATTTCGAGGATATTTTGGGTGCTGACATGGTGCCGTTTAAACGGTTGATGTCATCGGGTGATTTGCTGGGGGTGATGCCGGCGCATGTGGTGTATGAAAAAAATGATACATTGCCGGCTGGGTTTTCACCGTTTTGGATCCAAACCGTGTTGCGTGAGCGATTAGCATTTCAGGGCGCGATTTTGAGCGATGATTTGAGCATGATGGGGGCCTCGATCGTAGGCGATAGTTTGGCACGCGTTGAGGCGGCATTATCGGCGGGGTGTGATATGGTGTTGTTGTGTAATCATCCTGAAAATGTGCCAAATATTATTGATAATTTGAAGGTGACATCGGATCCAATTCGCGAGATGCGATTAACGCGTTTACATGGTCGGCATGCTATGGATCGACAGGAGTTAATGGCATCTACGGAATGGCATGATGCAGTAAATGCAGTGGCGGCATATATGCCAAATAAAGATCAGGAGTTGGATTTTGCGTAAATTAATATGTATTTGGATGATGTTGGGTTTACCGATTGCTGCGATGGCAGAAAGTGAGGCAATCATACCGACTATTTTGAATGAGAGCATGTCGCTGGCTATGTGGCAATGGATTGGCTTGGCCGTGTTGGTGGTGCTGGGTGTGGTGGCAGATAAATCGGTGACGTGGTTTGCAGATCGATTTTTCAAGCACTGGCAGGGTCGCAATGAAAACTATCAGAGTTTAGAAGACAATTTATTTCGACCATTGGGTTTGTTGGCGATGGCAATTGTGTGGATGATCGGCTTGAAATTATTGGCCTTGCCTGAGGGTGTAAATAATATTTTAATGGTGGCAGTGAAGCTGTTTATAAGCTTGGCAGCGGTGTGGACTGCTTTTCGGATGGTGACGGTGCTGAATGCAGTTCTGACCCAAAAAGCGGCCGATACACCGCATAAATTTGATGATTTAATGGTGCCGATGGTGAGCAAAAGCTTGAAGCTGTTTGTGGCGATTGTTGGTTTTATATTTATTGCGAAAAACTTGAATGTTGATGTCACTAGCTTGTTAGCAGGATTAGGGATTGGCGGTTTGGCCTTTGCTTTAGCAGCGAAAGATTTATTGGGGAATTTCTTTGGCTCGTTGACGGTAGTATTAGATCGGCCTTTCCATATTGGTGATTGGGTGGTGATTGGTGATGTGGAAGGTTCAGTTGAGGAAGTGGGCTTTCGTAGCTCCCGTATTCGGACATTTTATGATTCAGTAATTACCTTGCCCAATGCTTTATTAACAACGAGCAAAATTGATAATATGGGCGCACGGCATTATCGACGAATGACGACGACACTGGGGCTGACTTACGATACATCGCCTGAGAAAATAGATGCGTTTTGTGAAGGTATACGGACCTTGATTCAAATGCACCCTTATATGCGTAAAGATTCTTATCACGTGTATTTTAATGAATATTCGGCGGCGTCATTGGATGTGTTGGTGTATGTGTTTTGGCAAACGCCAGACTGGGGTACAGAGCTACGAGAACGCCACCGGTTTTTATTAGACATATTGCGGTTGGCAAAACAATTAGGGGTTGAATTTGCCTATCCTACTCAGACGATACATCTTAAACAAGATAGTGGTGCGCCAGAGGCGAGAGGTGACTTTGCAACGGCGATGACAGAGGAAGAGGCGTTTACATTAGGCCAGCGCGAAGCAGAAGCGATTATTGATGGCACAATAGGGCGCGCGATCAAACCTGAACCTGTGCGGTTCCCTTAGACAATGGTCGCAGAGTTTGTCCATTTAAACCTGCATTCTGAATACAGCGTTTCCGATGGTTTGATTCGGATCAAACCGTTGATTGCTTCAGTGGCTGAATTGGATATGCCAGCCGTTGCAATTACAGATCAGCATAATTTATTTGCTGCAGTGAAGTTTTACAGTGCGGCAATAGGTGCAGGAGTCAAGCCAATCCTGGGTGCGGCTGTCCGTTTGCGTGATGAAATATCACCGAATAAAACACGGAAATTTATCTTACTTTGCCAGAATAATGCAGGCTATCGTAATTTATCGAGATTGCTCTCACAAGCTTATATTGAAGGCCAGCATCAAGGTGTGCCGACATTGAGTCAAGCCTGGTTGATGGGACAAACGGAAGGTTTAATTTGTTTGTCGGGTGGCCGAGAGGGCATCTTGGGTTCAGCCATATTGAGTAATACGGAAGAAGTGGATGCGATTAGCCAACAATGGCAAGATTTATTCCCAGATAGATTATATTTAGAATTGATGCGGACAGGTCGCTCGGATGAAGAGGCGTATATCCAATCGGCACTAGATTTGGCCGTTAAGCATGATTTACCCGTTGTGGCGACTAATGATGTACGGTTTGAGACAGCGAATGATTTTGAGGCGCATGAGGCAAGGGTGTGTATCAGTGAAGGTCGGGTATTGGATGACCCGCGGCGAGAACGTCGCTATTCTGAGCAACAATATTTACGCGATGCGGATGAGATGGCCGAATTGTTTATCGATATTCCAGAGGCGATTCAAAATACAATTGAGATTGCCAAGCGGTGTAATGTTGAATTAGATCTGGGCAATAATTATTTGCCTGATTTTCCTATTCCAGCTGGTTTGACGGCACAACAATTTTTATCACAGGAATCAGAGATAGGCTTAGCACAGCGGCTTGTACAGCTATATCCAGATGAGCAGAAACGTGCTGAGGTGACGGCTGAATATGATGTAAGGCTCATATTTGAACTTGATGTGATTAATAGTATGGGCTTCCCCGGTTATTTTTTAATCGTTGCCGATTTTATTAGATGGTCTCGTGAAAATGGGATCCCTGTTGGCCCTGGCCGGGGGTCGGGCGCGGGATCCTTAGTGGCTTATTCGCTTGGAATCACTGATCTTGACCCATTAGAATACGAATTACTATTTGAGCGATTTTTGAATCCTGAACGGGTCTCGCTACCTGATTTTGATGTTGATTTTTGCATGGTGGGCCGCGATCGGGTGATTACTTATGTCACCGAGCAATATGGGCATGATCATGTGTCACAGATCATTACTTACGGTACGATGGCAGCCAAAGCGGTGTTGCGAGATGCAGGGCGCGTGTTAGGCATGCCTTATGGCTTAGTCGATGGCTTGGCTAAATTGGTGCCATTTGACTTGAAAATTACGATTGAAAAAGCGCTGGTAGATGAGCCTTTGCTCAAAGCCCAATATGATAATGAGGAAGAGGTTAAAACGCTGATTGACTTGGCGATGCAGCTTGAAGGATTAACCCGAAATGTGGGTCGGCATGCGGCAGGAGTCGTGATTGCGCCCAAAGCATTAACAGAATATACCCCGCTTTATTGTGAGAAAAATGGTTCAGAGCTGGTGGCGCAATACGATAAAGATGATGTTGAACGTGTTGGCTTGGTGAAGTTTGACTTTTTGGGTCTAAAAACCTTAACGGTGATTGATTGGGCTGTCAAAAACGCACAATCATTGTCTGAAACGCCGCTAGACTGGGATATTAACAATATGTCTGTCGATGATGCCGCCACCTATGAATTATTAAAACGCGCAGAGACCACTGCCGTATTCCAGCTTGAATCCAGCGGTATGAAGGAGTTGATTAAACGTTTAAAACCAGATAATTTTGAGGAAATTATTGCCTTGGTTGCATTGTATCGTCCAGGACCCTTAAATTCAGGCATGGCGGATGATTTTGTTGACCGTAAACATGGTCGATCAGCGGTTGATTATATGCATCCTAGCTTGGAAGAAGTATTAAAACCAACGTATGGAACGGTTATTTATCAAGAACAAGTGATGCAAATTGCACAGGAATTATCGGGTTATACACTGGGTGGTGCTGATATGTTGCGACGGGCGATGGGTAAGAAAAAAGCTGAGGAAATGGCAGAGCAGCGCAGTTTATTTGTCGATGGTGCGGTTGCGAATGATGTGGATGAAAAGCTGGCGGCCAGTATTTTTGATAAATTAGAAAAATTTGCTCAATATGGGTTTAATAAATCACATTCGGCTGCCTATGCTTTGATCGCGTATCAAACGGCTTGGCTTAAAACACATCATCCTGCAGCTTTTATGGCGGCGGTGCTGTCGGTGGAGATGGATAATACGGAAAAAGTGGTTGGCCTGATTGATGAGTGTCGGACAATGGGATTGAAGGTGTTGCCTCCTGATGTTAATTTCAGTAGCTTACACTTTACTGCGCAAGATCCGCAGACGATTCGCTATGGTCTGGGAGCGATTAAAGGCGTGGGTGAGGCGGCATTGCTAGGGGTGATTGCTGAGCGGGAACAACAGGGGAACTACACGGATCTATTTAATTTTTGTCGCCGAGTGGATACGTCTAAAGTGAATAAACGGGTGTTAGAGGCGTTGGCACGATCGGGCGGCTTAGATTCGTTGGCTAGCGGAGAGGGCAAGCGTGCCCGTCTAGTTGCTAGCTTAGCTCATGCAGTACACATTGCGGAGCAGCAGCGGCGCGATAGTGAGAGTGGGCAGGGCGATATGTTTGGGCTAGTGGCGCCAACGACAGAGGTACACGAGGAATTAACGGCGGCAACCCGTTGGACTGAAGCAGCATTACTGGCGGCAGAGAAAGAAACGTTAGGTTTATATTTAAGTGGCCATCCGATCAATGCTTATGATACGGAATTACGACAGTTTATTCCTAATAGGTTGAATATGCTTGATTTTAAAGGCATTACAAATAGTACCTCGCGGCAAGGCAAGAATATTACGGTCGCAGGATTGATTGTGGCGGTGAGAACGATACAGCGTAAGCAAGGTGGTCGGCTGGCATTTGTTACTTTGGATGATAATTCTGCACGATTAGAAATACGTATTTTTTCTAAGGTATATGAGCAATACCATACGCAGATCCAGCCTGATCATTTAGTTATTGTGCAGGGACGTGCCGCCTTAGATAATTTCTCGGGCGAGGTGCAGGTGACCGCAGATAACTTATTTGATATTACTCGCGCACGAGAATTATATGGGAAATCATTATTAATTACGGTTGAAATACAACGGATGCCAGAGTGGATTGAAATATTACAGGATACGCTTGAACCGCACTGTAGCGGTGTGATACCGGTAGATTTATGCTACCAAAACAGTTTGGCAAGTGGTGTACTTCGATTGGGCGATGAATGGCAGATCACGCCTTCAGAAACATTAATTGAAAAGCTACAGTCGTTAGAAATGGTTAGTGATGTTAGAATGCAGTATTAAGTAGTAATATTATTGATATATTTAATGTAAGGCAGGAGAAGTGATGGATATTAATCCTTATTTAAAATTGATGGCTCAGAAGCATGCGTCGGATGTGTTTTTTAGTACGGGCACAACCCCAAAAATGAAGATAGATGGTGTTATTTTACCTGTTGGGGAAGACATCCTATTGCCTGAGAACACGCGTGATTTAGCTTATGGTATTATGACAGAAAAACAAATCACCGAGTTTGAGGCAACGTTTGAAATGAACTTCGCGCATCAAATTGCGAATGTGGGGCGATTTCGCTTTAATGTGTTTCGCCAACGGGGCGATGTGTCGATTGTAGTACGGTATATTGATGCGGTGATCCCAAATGTAAAAGAGTTGCAATTGCCGCTTGTATTAAACGATCTTATTATGGAACAGCGTGGGCTGATTCTAGTGGTTGGATCAACCGGATCGGGTAAATCAACCTCCTTAGCGGCTATGATCGGTTATCGGAATCAAAATAGTGCCTCGCATATTTTAACGATTGAAGATCCTTTAGAGTTTATTCACCAACATGGAAAATCGATTGTGCAGCAACGGGAAGTGGGGATTGATACCCATTCCTATAACGCAGCGCTTAAGAATGCCTTACGTGAGGCGCCAGATGTCATTATGATTGGTGAGATCCGTGATGAAGAAACAATGCGACATGCGATTTCATATGCAGATACAGGCCATCTTTGTTTGGCTACCTTGCATGCGAATAATGCGAATCAGGCAATGGATCGGATCTTAAATTTCTTCCCAGAAACAGCACATGAGCAATTATTAACGGATTTAGCGATTAATTTACGGAGTATTGTGTCATTGCGATTGTTACGTGATATCAATGATAGGCTAGTGCCCGCGGTAGAAATATTAATCAATACGCCACATATCTCGGAACGGATCCATAAAGGCGATATTAAAGGCATAAAAGAGGCGATGAGGGATAGCGCGGATCCAAATGTACAAACATTTGACCAAGCATTATTTAAACTTTATAAAGCAGGCAGAATTACCTTAGAGAGTGCCTTAGAGCATGCAGATTCGAAAAATGATTTGAGCTTAGATATTAGAATGTCATCAGATGATCCATTGCCTGAGCTAACACCTGCATAAATTTGATTAAGCGGTGTATAATTTCAACACATTCTTTTTAAGGTAAGCGCCATGCAATTAAACTTTCTGGATTATGAACAACCCATTGCGGAGCTAGAAGCAAAAATAGAAGAATTACGCTATATGGGCAATGACGGCGAACTGGATATTACGGAAGAAGTACAAAAACTGAAAGGTAAAAGTGAAGAGCTGACCCGTTCAATCTTTGAATCATTGACGCCATGGCAGATCACGCAGATGGCACGCCATCCACAACGTCCTTATACGTTGGATTATATTGATCTTATTCTTACCGATTTTGAAGAGTTGCATGGCGATCGTATGTATGCCGATGATAAAGCCTTAATCGGTGGTTTGGGCAGATTAAATGGTCGTCCTGTGATGGTGTTAGGTCATCAAAAAGGACGGGATACGGCACAAAAAGTGGCACGCAACTTCGGGATGCCTCGGCCAGAAGGTTATCGCAAGGCATTACGATTGATGAAAATGGCCGAACGATTTGGTTTGCCTATTATTAGCTTTATTGATACACCAGGTGCTTATCCGGGTATTGGTGCAGAAGAGCGCGGGCAGAGTGAGGCTATTGCGCGCAATTTATTTGAAATGGCGCAGTTAAAAACCCCAATTGTGAGCACTGTTATTGGCGAAGGTGGGTCAGGAGGCGCGCTCGCTATTGGTGTGTGTGACCGTTTGATGATGTTGCAATATAGTATCTATTCAGTGATTTCACCAGAGGGCTGTGCAACGATTCTGTGGAAAAGCGCAGAGAAAGCAGCAGATGCAGCAGCAACATTGGGGGTCACATCAGAACGGCTTACGGAATTAGGCTTAGTAGATAATATGGTGGCAGAACCGCTAGGCGGCGCGCATCGGAATGTGGAAGAAATGGCAACCAGGGTAAAAGATGCGATTGAATTGCAATTACGCGAACTAGAATCATTACCCACGGAGACGCTTGTGCAACAGAGGCAAGCGCGCTTACTCAGTTTTGGTGAATTTGACGGTTAATTCCCTTGCACGCATTATTTCCCTGTATGTTAACAATAGCATCAATAAACAATGAAAGATATTCTTGATGAAATCCTATATCTAACTGGCAATAATCGTATTTGGGTCGCCTTTAGTGGCGGCGTGGACTCCCATGTTTTATTACATCTTCTAGCTGAGGCACGGCAAAACACACAATTACAAGCGATCCACATCGATCATGGTTTACATGCGGATTCAGCCGCTTGGGCAGTACATTGTGCCACTGTCGCTGCCGATTTGGATGTGCCGTTTACTGTGATTAAAGTGACTGTGGTTGATGCGGATAATGAGGGTGTTGAATCCGCGGCACGCACGGCACGTTACGAGGCGATTTGTAATGTAATCCAAGCGGGTGATGTTGTGTTGACCGCACAGCATCAACAAGACCAAGCCGAAACACTGTTATTGCAACTCTTGCGGGGGGCTGGCCCCAAAGGTTTGGCGGCGATGCCAACGGCATCTGTTTTAGGCACGGGGCGTTTAATTCGACCTTTGTTATACACATCAAAAGCAGATATAGTGACCTACGCTAAACAGCATAAGCTCAAATGGATTGACGATCCAAGCAATGAAGATAGCCGCTGGGATCGTAATTATTTACGGCATACACTTTGGCCAAAGTTAACAGAACGCTGGCCTTCCGCAGCGAAAACACTGTCTCGAAGTGCCACACACTGTGCCGATGCCAGTGAGTTGCTGGAAATATTGGCAGAGCAAGATTTAGCGCGTTTGGAGCGCGACAAGCAGTCAACGAGTTTGCCGATATCTGCTTTATTGTCTTTACCCACAAAACAATGTCGTAATCTATTACGCCATTGGTGCCAATGGCAGGGCTTGCCATTACCATCGACAGCACAATTACAGAAAATTATCGAGGAAGTTTGTTTGGCAGCCAAGGATGCGGCACCGTTAGTGGAATGGCAGGGTGTGGATGTGCGTCGTTATCAAGATACGCTCTATATCGCGCAGCCTTTGCCTGCGCATGATAATCAGCAACAATATGTATTAACGGACAGAACGCCTATTGAATTGAATCAGCAACAACAATTCTGTTGGCAAGAACAATCAGATCAGGGTTTGAAAATGGCTAAATTCGAGGGTGGCTGGTTATTACGGTTCCGCCAAGGCGGTGAGAAGATCCAATTGGCAGGGCGAACACACCATAGCCAACTAAAACATTTAATGCAGGAGTGGAAAATTCCACCTTGGTTGCGCGATAGGGTGCCATTAATCTTTGATGGCGATAAATTGATTGCCGTTGTGGGCTATGCAGTGGCAGAGGGGTATGCCGCATCAGCGGATGAGTTGGGCATCAATCCTTGTGTTGAAACTGAGATTATAGAACACGATTTTGATTGAGCAAAAAGTCGGTTTCTGTTAACTTATACCCTGTTTTTTAGCGCTACTACGGCGTATTACTTAAGAGCTTTATTTCCAAACATGACTAAATTTATTTTCGTTACAGGTGGTGTTGTATCTTCCTTAGGAAAAGGTATTGCTGCTGCGTCTTTGGCTGCAATATTGGAGGCGCGGGGGTTAACTGTCACCATGGTGAAGCTGGATCCTTATATTAATGTCGATCCTGGGACGATGAGCCCATTGCAGCATGGTGAAGTGTATGTTACCGAGGATGGCACAGAAACTGACTTGGATTTAGGGCATTACGAGCGCTTTATTGATGCAAAAATGACCCGTGATAATAATCATACAACGGGCCAGATCTATGAAAATGTGATCCGTAAAGAACGGCGTGGTGAATATTTGGGGAATACGGTACAAGTTATTCCGCATATTACGGATGAAATTAGAAGCCGTATCTTTGAAGGCGCAGGTAATGCCGATGTCGCGTTGATTGAAATTGGGGGTACGGTAGGTGATATTGAGTCATTGCCTTTTTTGGAAACAATTCGCCAGATGGGGGTTGAGTTGGGTCGGGAGCGATCATTATTTCTTCATCTCACCTTAGTGCCTTATATCCCTTCAGCGGGTGAAATTAAAACCAAACCAACCCAGCATTCAGTGAAGGAATTACGCACGATTGGTATTCAGCCCGATATTTTATTATGTCGGATGGACCGCCCGCTATCAGGTGCAGAGCGCCGTAAAATTGCGATGTTTACCAATGTACCTGAAAAATCGGTTATTTCAGCTGTTGATGTTGCTAGTATTTATCAAATCCCGATGGGTTTACATGCAGAAGGCCTAGATGAAATAGTGGTAAAACAATTTGGTTTGGATGTGCCACCAGCAGATTTGAGCCAGTGGCAGCATGTGGCAGATAATTTGGCCTCGACTAACGGTGAAGTATGCATTGCGATGGTCGGTAAATATATGGAGCTAACCGAAGCCTATAAGTCGTTGAGCGAAGCGATTATCCATGCGGGGATCAATACCCAAACCAAAATCACTCTAAAATATATTGATTCTGAATCGATTGAGAAAGAAGGTTTCGGTGCGTTGACAGATGCAGATGCGATTTTAGTTCCGGGTGGTTTCGGTATGCGTGGTGTAGAAGGTATGGTCCTAACAGCACAGTATGCACGGGAGAATAATATTCCTTATTTGGGTATTTGCTTAGGCATGCAGGTGGCGGTGATTGAATATGCCCGTAATAAAGCAGACTTGGCCGAGGCAAATAGTACAGAATTTGATTTGAACACACCGCATCCTGTCATTGGCTTGATTACTGAATGGCAAAAAGAAGATGGCAGTGTTGAGCAGCGTGATGCAGATTCAGATCTAGGGGGCACAATGCGGTTAGGTGGTTATCCATACAAACTCGCAGCGGATAGTCTTGTTCAAGAAATGTATGGCGATCGTGATGTAATTGAGCGCCATCGTCACCGATATGAGTTTAATAATAATTATCGTGCGCCACTCGCAGCAGCAGGTTTACGATTCTCTGGTTTATCAGCGGATGAAAGTTTAGTTGAAGTGATCGAAATACCTGACCACCCTTGGTTTGTGGCGTGTCAGTTTCATCCGGAATTCACTTCGACCCCACGCACAGGACATCCTTTGTTTGAGGGTTTTGTTGCTGCGGCTAGAACCAATAAGGCCGACACTAATAAAGGAAGCGCATGATGAATTTATGTGGCGTAGAAGTGGGCGCGAAACAGCCTTTATTTTTAATGGCAGGCACCTGTGTGATTGAAAGCGAGCAAATGGCGCTGGATGTGGCCGGGACGATGAAAGAAATCACGGATAAGCTGGGCATTCATTATATTTATAAATCATCATTTGATAAAGCAAATCGCACGTCGGTGAATAGCTATCGCGGGCCTGGGATTGAAGAAGGGCTTCGGATCATGTCTGAAGTTAAAAGCCAGATTGGTGTACCAGTGATTACTGATGTACATGAAGATAGCCCTTTGAATGAAGTGGCGAGTGTGGTTGACGTGATGCAAACCCCCGCTTTTTTATGCCGCCAGACAAATTTTATTTTAGAAGTATGTAAGCAAGGTTTGCCAGTTAATATTAAGAAAGGCCAGTTTCTTGCGCCGTGGGATATGGAGCATGTGTTGGCTAAGGCTTTGTCTACGGGTAATGAACAGATTATGCTGTGTGATCGTGGTACATCTTTCGGTTATAACACGTTGATCTCAGATATGCGTGGCTTAGCGATTATGCGCCGTATGGGTGCGCCTGTTGTAATGGATGCCACGCATTCAGTGCAGCAGCCGGGGGGGCAGGGCGGTTCATCAGGCGGCCAGCGTGAGTTTATTCCGGTGATTGCACGTTCTGCAGTGGCGGCAGGTGTGGCAGGGCTGTTTATGGAAACACATCCTGAGCCAGATAAAGCATTGAGTGATGGGCCTAATTCATGGCCTTTGGATCGGATGGCTGAATTATTAGAAAGTTTGAAAATGATTGATGATGCCGTAAAAAATACGAGTTTTATTGAAGATACCGTTGCTTAAAATAGACTTAAGCAAAAAGCAGGAGTAGTACATAGCGTGAACCCTATTATTGATATTATTGGTCGAGAAATATTAGATTCTCGTGGCAATCCAACGGTAGAAGTGGATGTGTTGCTTGAGAATGGTGTGATGGGGCGAGCTGCCGTACCTTCTGGTGCCTCAACAGGTGAACGTGAAGCAGTAGAATTGCGTGATGGCGACTCATCTCGTTATTTAGGCAAGGGCGTCTTGAAAGCAGTTGCTGCGGTGAATAGTGAATTGCGTGATGCTGTGTTGGGGATGGATGTATCAGACCAAGAAAAAATTGATGGGAAGATAATCGCAGTTGATGGCACGGAAAATAAAAGCCGTTTGGGTGCGAATGCACTATTGGGGATCTCTTTGGCATCTGCGCGTGCGGCCGCCGCTTTAGAAAATCAACCACTATACCGTTATTTAGGGGGCGAATCAGCCATAACCATGCCAGTGCCGATGATGAATATCATTAATGGTGGATCGCATGCTGATAATAGTGTGGATTTCCAAGAGTTTATGATTTTGCCGGGTGACGCACCAAACTTCTCAGAATCATTACGTTATGGCACGGAAGTATTCCATGCTTTGAAAAGTGTATTAAAACAACAAGGATTGAATACCGCGGTGGGAGATGAGGGTGGATTTGCGCCCGATTTGCCTTCTAATGAAGCCGCGATTGCGGTTATTTTACAAGCGATTGAATTAGCAGGTTTTCAAGCAGGCAAAGATATTATGTTGGGCTTGGATGTGGCGAGTTCTGAATTTTATCAGGATGGACGGTATGTATTAGCCTCTGAAAATCGCTCTTTAACATCAGCGGAGATGGTCGGTTTATTAGCTTCATGGGTGAATGACTATCCGATTATTACCATTGAAGATGGTATGGATGAGAATGATTGGGATGGTTGGTCACAACTAACCAAAGAACTGGGCGATAAAGTGCAGTTAGTGGGCGATGATTTATTTGTTACTAATACTAAAATTCTAAAGCAAGGCATCGAACAAGGCGTGGCAAATTCGGTGCTGATTAAAGTGAATCAGATTGGCACATTGACAGAAACACTTGCTGCGATTGAGATGGCAAAGCAAGCGGGGTATACCGCTGTCATGTCGCATCGTTCGGGTGAAACCGAAGACACCATTATTGCTGATTTGGCGGTAGCAACTCAGGTTGGCCAAATTAAAACAGGTTCATTATCGCGCTCTGATCGGGTGGCAAAATATAATCAATTATTGCGGATTGAAGCGGAATTAGGCAACACTGCCTTATATCCAGGCTGGTCAGCATTTCGTAACGGCTAAACATGCGGCATCCAGTCAAAACATTGTTATTAGTCTTGCTTGTTTTATTGCAATATCGTTTATGGTTCGGACAGGATGGTAGCTTGCCACAATTATTACAATCCCAGCGAGCGGTGCGTTATCAACAACAAGAAAATGAAGTCTTGGTAGAACGGAATGCGTTACGCGCGGCGGAAGTGGAAGATTTGAAAAGTGGCTTAGATGCGTTGGAAGAAAGGGCGCGGAGTGAAATGGGAATGGTTAAAGAGGGAGAAACCTTTTTCCAAATTATTGAAGAACCCGACGCTGTGGATTCAACAGGTCATGGACAATAAAGCGACCATCTGGGCGATTGTACCCGCGGCTGGAATAGGCACGCGGATGCAGGCGGATAAACCTAAACAATATTTAGCTCTGGGCTCGGGCACGGTTTTAAGCCACAGTTTACAACGGTTGGCTAGCCATCCCGCGATATCAGGCATCATTGTCGCGCTGGCAGAACACGATCCATGGTGGCCCACCATTGAACAGAATTACCCTTGTCCTATTATCACCACGATTGGTGGTAGCACCCGAGCTGATTCGGTTTTATATGGCTTACAAACCTTAGCAACGCAGACAGAGGATGCTTGGGCGTTGGTACATGATGCAGCGCGGCCTTGTTTACGACATAGTGATATTGATAAGATGTTATCGATACTTCTTCCCCATCCTGTGGGCGGCATATTAGGCATGCCAGTGAGTGACACCATGAAACGAGTCAATGTTGATGGCACAATTATTAACACCGTCTCTCGTGACGGTTTATGGCGCGCCGCCACGCCACAGCTATTTCGGGCAACAGCATTGCAGCAAGCGTTGATATCGGCAAAAGAAAAGGGTCAGCAGGTTACCGATGAGGCTAGCGCGATGGAGCTATCAGGACATCAACCCTTGATGGTGGCAGGCCACGCAGACAATATTAAAATCACCTTGCCGCAAGACTTGGCACTGGCCGAACACTATTTACAGCAGCAGGAGAAAGTGTAATGAGAATAGGCCATGGATTTGATGTGCATGCATTTGCACCTGCGAGTGATACACATGCATTAGTATTAGGCGGTGTTACCATTCCACATCCACAGGCTTTGATAGCCCATTCGGATGGTGATGTATTGATTCATGCACTGTGTGATGCCTTGCTGGGTGCAGCAGGTTTATGGGATATCGGCCACCACTTCCCCGACACGAATGATGCTTATAATAATATTGATAGTCGTGAATTATTGCGCCGGGTGGTGGAAGATATTGCCAGCCGTGGTTGGCAAGTGAATAATGTTGACATAACGGCTATCGCCCAAGCGCCTAAATTAGCATCGTATATTCCCCAAATGCGTACATTATTAGCCGCTGATTTACTGCTTGATGAATCAGCTGTGAATATCAAGGCGACAACGACAGAAGGGCTGGGATTTACAGGAAAAAAAGAAGGTATTGCCGCTCATGCGGTGGCCTTATTGATTCCTAAATAGTGGATTTTGATTTCGCACAACTCGCCTATGTTGATTCACAAGCTAATGAGCGGCAAGCCGTTATTCGCAGCCAAGCCAGTGATTTTCAAGTAGACGAACAGCTTCCCTTTGCATTAAGTGGTGATGGCGAACATAGTTGGTTGCAGATCCAAAAAACCAATACCAATACCGATTGGATCGCCGAACAACTTGCTAAGTTTGCCGCTGTGCCAGCTGTCGCGGTGGGGTTTGCAGGGATGAAAGATCGCCATGCCGTGACAACGCAATGGTTCAGCATCAATTTAGCAGGGAAAGCGCCACCAAACTGGGCAGATTTTGAAACAGATGAGATTCAGATCATTCAGCAAAGCCGACATCTTAGAAAACTCAAACGGGGTGTCTTAGCGGGTAACACTTTCCAAATTATCTTACGCGACTTAATAGGTGAACAAGCAGATTGGGAAAAGGCATTGCAGCAGATTGCTCTGCAAGGTGTACCCAATTATTTTGGCGAACAGCGGTTCGGGCATCATGGCAATAATTTACGCCGATCAGAACACTGGTTTAGCACAGGTAAAGCACCGCGAAAACGCATCCAAAAAAGCCTCTATTTATCAGCTGCACGTTCTTGGCTATTTAATCAGGTTTTATCTGCCCGCATTAATAACGGCACCTGGAACCAAGCAAAGGCAGGCGATATTTTGCGGCTAGCAGGGACTAAAACAGGTCAGTTTTTAGTCGAGACGATTGATGATGTGCTTGTTGAGCGTATTAAGACGATGGATGTTCATCCCACTGGGCCTTTATGGGGGCGCGGTATACCGCCTGTGCAGGCCGAGGTGCTGGCCTTGGAATCTCAAGCATTAGCTGATTGGGCTGATTGGCAAGCAGGCATGGAACAGGCGGGCTTAGAACAAGCGCGACGTGCATTACGCCTAATACCAGAAGGTTTACACTGGCAGTTTATAGATGATACCTTTAATGCTGGTCAATTGGCGTTACAATTAAACTTTAGCTTAACGTCGGGCTCTTATGCAACCGCCGTATTGCGTGAATTAGCGGCCATTGAAAATGCCCAACAGCGGAACCTTTCACAGATAGCACACTCAAATTAGTACGATATTTTGGAGAGAATATAATGCACCAGATAACGAAATGGCTTGGATTGATATTATTGAGTGTTGGCTTAGTTGCGTGTGATGGTAAGGAGGTGGAATCCCAAACTAGCTGGCAAGCCAAAAGTGGCGCGCGACAAATGGCGTTGATAGAACTATTTACCTCAGAGGGCTGCGGCTTATGCCCAGCAGCAGATGCGTGGATGAAGCAATTGCCAGAGCAAGGTTTAGATGGTAATAATCTCGTCACGCTTGGGTTTCATATCGACTATCTGAATGATAGAAAAGGGTGGGTTGATCCCTTTGGGAAAACACGGTTTGCCGATAGACAAAGACAGTTATCCCAGCTGAATTTACTACAAAGTATTTTCACGCCTGAATTTGTGGTTAGCGGCGAAGTCGTGCATGCATGGAAAAAAAACATTCCTGCGATGGTTAATAAACTCAATGAAATCTCACCAGAAGCCAATATTAGCCTGCAAGCAAATAAAGTAGACAATATATTACATATGACCGCACAGGTGGCAGTATCAGGTAAGGATAACCGTGTATTTTCAAAGCTTTATTTGGCGATTACGGAAGATAATCTAATCAGCCGCGCCGAAGGTGGCGATAATGCTGGTCACACCTTTCATCATCAAGACCTAGTCAGAGAATGGTTAGGACCTTTCGATCTTGATACGAGTGGCGAAACAGAGATAACACAACAAATCACATTCGATCCAGAATGGAAAACACCAGATTTAAGCTTGGTCGCGATAGTGCAAAACTTAGATGATAGTTTTGTATTACAGGCCCTGAACTTACCTTTGTATTAGACCAGATTCTTGTATTTGAGGCATATCATCTTGCAGAGTTCAGGTTATTTAATGCGTTATGTCAGAATGGTCGGCTTTCAAAACTTTTATAATAGTGCGTGTATTATAGCCACGGATAACAGTATTATTGACGACGGTCAGTGGGATGCCACCACCTTTTAGCCCATCGTAGGCTTTTCTGGCTTCAGATGACTTTTCAATATCATGTTCGATATATGCTAGTTTACTGCGATCTAGGAAGGAACGAAGTTTTTTGCAATAACCACACCATTCCGTGCTATACATCACAATGGGTTCGGATTGATATTGGCTATAATCTTGTGGTTCGAAAAAGAAGCTGGATATTGCACCCCAATTTTGGAATGCGATAACGGCGAGGGCAACAGGAAACCAGTATTGAAGGGCTTTTTTGAAATGTATCATCTGTAGGTGTTTTCACACAATTTGTGTGGGAACGAATAATAAAGTCTAAGCTAACAAGCCTTGCAGCTTCTGGATCGCATTACTTTCAATTTGACGAATACGCTCAGCAGAGACCTGATATTGGTCTGCTAATTGATGCAAAGTTGATTTGCCTTCTTCTTTTAACCAGCGTTGGCTGATGATATCGCGGCTACGATCATCTAATGTGCCTAATGCATGGCTTAAGCGATTATGCTGATAATCGGTGTAATCTGCTTGATCTAAGGCGAGAGAAGGATCTTCATTTTCTGGTGCGGTAAGATAGGCAGCAGGCGAGAAGTTATGCTCATCATCATCTTGATCGGTTGGTAAGTCGAACGAGGCATCTGGTTGTGATAAGCGATTTTCCATGCTGATCACATCTTTGGTGGTGACGCCTAAATCTTTGGCAACCGCTTCAATTTCGGCATGGTTTAACCAGCCAAGGCGCTTCTTGGCACCACGTAGATTAAAGAATAATTTACGTTGTGCTTTGGTTGTGGCGATTTTAACAATGCGCCAGTTACGGATCACATATTCATGAATTTCCGCCCGGATCCAGTGCACGGCAAAAGACACTAAACGTACGCCCTTAGTTGGGTCGAAACGCTTAACGGCTTTCATCAAGCCGATATTGCCTTCTTGGATCAGATCGACCACAGGCAAGCCATAGCCGTTATAGCCACTGGCAATACGCGATACAAAGCGCAGATGCGATAATATAAGGCGATGCGCAGCATCAAGATCGCCATCTTGTTGTAAACGGGTGGCTAAATCGAATTCTTCTTCTGCAGTGAGCACAGGAATGCTATGCGCAAGATTATTGAAAGAATTGAGGCTGCCAACTGGCGCTAATGCGTAGTTGTTTATATTCGTTGATGTTGTCATACGTAAGCCCTCCCTTAAATCGTGTGATTATACCACTAAGACGCTAATCTCGAAAGAAAGTTCCTTGAACACGGGGCAATGCGGTTATTTAGGCTCGATTTCTTTGATTTGCTGATGGACAGTGAAACCAGCACCAATGATACCCAATAAAGCACCGAGAAAGGGGAGGATAAAGAAGCTAAGCAGGGTGTACCATTGTAGCGTAAATTGACTACCATATAAACCCGCAAGGTTGTTCACGGGGCTATCCAGCAAATAAAACACAATCAGCAGAATGAGCCAGGCGATAAAACCACCAAAAATACCATACCAGAAACCAGTATAAAGAAAAGGCCGGCGAATAAATGAATTGGTACCACCAATCAATTTGATAATACTGATTTCATCTTTTCGGTTGATGATGGTAAGTCGAATTGTATTACCGATTATAAGCAACACACTGAGTGATAACAAGATACCAAGCAACATGATACCGCGGCTACCAATTTTATTTAAGTTTCGTAAGCGTTGTAACCATGCCATATCAAACTGGGCATGTTCAACGGCGGGTAGGGCATTCAGTTTTTTGAGCAAGGTATTTATTTTTTCTGTTTGTACTTCATCTTTTAGCTCAACTAAAATTACGGCAGGCAGGGGATTATCTGGCAAAACATCAAGCAAATCATCCATCCCAAAGCGTTGTTTAAATTCGGCGAGGGATTCGGCCGCCGTTTGGTAATTTGTGGTAGAAATTTCGGGCCAAGTATTGAGTTTTTTATCAAGAGACTTTGCTTTATTATCACTTAGGCTTTGTTGTAAAAAAAGAGAGATTTGTGAGCCATCTTGCCATTGCGAACTGACTTGGGTGAAATTGAATAATAGAATAAACAAACATGCTGGCAAGGCGAGCGCAATACCGATAGCAAGGCTAGTTAAGCTATTTGAAATAGGACTTTCCCAGAGCTTGCCGAGGCTAGAAAAAGCCGTTTGTAAATGATGCAACAGGTAGGTTTTTAGAAAGGCCAATAAACGGATCATGCCATTTTCCCTGCATCCACACGACCCTGTTTTAATGCAATTTCCGCATAGCCCATTTGTTGGACTAAATTTAAGTCATGGGTGGCGATCAATACCGTGGTGCCAATTTGATTGAATTGCTTAAACAATTGCATGATTTCAGATGACAGCTGGGCATCCAAATTTCCTGTTGGTTCATCGGCAAGTAAGATCATCGGACGGTTGACAACGGCGCGAGCAATGCCAACACGTTGTTGCTCTCCCCCTGATAATGCGACAGGTAAATTACGCTCTTTTTCCAGCAATCCGACTTTATCAAGCGCCGCCCGTACACGACGGCCAATCTCTTGATGATCGGCACCGGCAATGATGAGCGGTAAGGCAACATTATCGAATACAGTGCGATCATGTAGCAGTTGATAATCTTGAAAAACAAGCCCGATTTTTCGCCGATAAATAGGCATTTGGCTTTTGCTGAGTTGGACTATATTTTTACCATCTATTAAGACCTGTCCTGATGAAGGCTGTTCGACGCCAGCAATGAGTTTGAGCAGGGTACTTTTCCCTGCACCAGAGTGCCCCGTTAGGAAGGCCATACTGCCGGCTTCCATATGAAAGCTCAGGCCAGATAACGCTTCTTGCCCACTGGGATATCGCTTGTAAACACCACCAAATCGAATCATCTTTTAGGCTTCTCGTGCTAGCAAGGCATCAACAAATTCATCAGCATCAAAGCTGCGTAAATCATCAATTGATTCACCAACACCAATATAACGAATCGGTAATTTCATTTTTTGGGCAATAGCAAAGATGATGCCGCCTTTTGCCGTGCCGTCTAGCTTGGTGAGAGTGAGCCCACTCACGCCAGCCGCCGCTTCAAATTGAACGGCTTGCGATAGTGCATTTTGCCCTGTGCCGGCATCAAGCACGAGCATCACTTCATGGGGTGCGTTTTCATCAATTTTGCCCATTACTCGTTTTACTTTTTTGAGTTCTTCCATCAGGTTGTTTTGGGTATGTAAACGGCCTGCGGTATCGGCAATGAGGATATCAATATTACGTGCTTTAGCCGATTGCAAGGCATCAAATACCACCGATGCGGCATCGGCGCCCGTTGGTTGGGAGATAACGGGAATATCATTGCGATCCCCCCACACTTGTAGCTGCTCAACAGCCGCCGCACGAAATGTGTCGCCAGCGGACAGCATAACAGAATGACCTTGTTGCTGGAATTGTTTGGCCAACTTACCAATCGTGGTGGTTTTACCGACACCATTAATACCTACCATCAGAATCACAAACGGGCCATCTTGCTGTGGAATAACCAAGGGCTGATGGCTGGGTGCTAAGATGGTGCGTAGAATATCGCGCAGCGCAGTATAGAGGGCATCGGGATCGGCAAGTTGTTTGCGCGCCACCCGTTGCGTGAGATCTTCAATCACGATTTGGGTGACATCGACACCAAGATCAGCCGTAATGAGCTGGGTTTCAAGCTCTTCGAGCACTTCATCATCAATGGTCTTTTTGCCGAGTACGACGCTGGCAATCCCCTCACTTAGCTTGGCGCGAGTGCGATTAAGCCTGTGTGAAAGTCGGCTAAAAAGTGAGGCGGTTTTATTGTCGCCCGCATTGGCTGTTGCTTCAATGGTTTCCCGCTCAGCAGGCTCTGGTTTAGTTGGTTTTGGCGCAATACGTTCAATTTCTGCGGCAGTTTCTTTCTGAATGTCAGCGCTTGGTTCTGTGGCAGAGATTACTTGGTTTTCTTTAGGTGATTCTGAATCAGATTTATTTTTTTTTCGTAAGAAACTAAACATAGATGCGACAGGTCATTTAAACTTGAGAGTATAAATTTAATTTTAACATGGAAGAGCGGATGCTTAAACAAATAAGACAAATGAGTTGGCTATTATTGATGTTACCGACGCTAGTTGTAGCAGAGTCGGTATATGAATATCAATTAGATAATGGCTTGCAGCTGATTGTAAAACCCGACCATCGTGCGCCGGTGGTAGTGTCGCAAGTTTGGTATAAGGTGGGGTCAAGCTATGAGCATAATGGCATTACGGGCATATCACACCAGCTTGAGCATATGATGTTTAAGGGGACGAAAACGCTAGGGGTGAATGAGTTCTCAAAAATTATTGCTAAAAATGGCGGCAGTGAAAATGCCTTTACCGGTAGAGATTACACCGCCTATTTTCA
>DBOG01000021.1:39277-42387 GCA_002299915.1 Proteobacteria bacterium UBA652
GGAATTAGAAAAAGAACATAGTGTGGTGGCGGAAGAGCGGCGGATGCGAACCGATGATGATCCCGATGCCTTACTGCGTGAGGCATTTAATGCCGCGGCCTTTGTGAATAGCCCTTATGATCATCCTGTGATTGGCTGGATGAGCGATATTATGAATTATGAAGCTGATGATCTTCGAGAATGGTATACCAAATGGTATGCGCCGAATAATGCGACGGTGGTGGTGGTGGGCGATGTGGAACCTGAAGCAGTTTACCAGTTGGCAAAAAAATATTTTGGCCCATTAAAACCAGAAAAAATAGCCAGTTTAAAGCCCCAAATTGAAATTGAACAAATAGGTAAGCGAACCCTCATCATTAATGCGCCCGCAGAATTGCCGGCATTGATTTTGGGCTGGAAAGTGCCAGTGGTGAAAACGATTGCAGAAGCAGATGTATGGGAGCCATATGCTTTGGAGATGATAACGGGTATTTTAGATGGCGGTGATAGTGCGCGTTTTTCACGCTATTTAGTGCGCGGTAGTGAGGTGGCAGCAGGTGTGGGAACAGGATATAACTTGTTTGCACGGCTGGCAGATGTGTTTATGGTAGCAGGTACACCTGCAACAGGTAAAACGATTGCGGATTTAGAGGCCGCGATTATGCAACAAATTTTACGATTGCAAACTGAGTTGGTGTCTGAGGCAGAGTTGAAACGGGTGCAGGCGCAAGTGGTCGCGAGCGCGGTGTATGAGCGAGACAGTGTGTTTTATCAAGCGATGCAAATTGGTATGCTAGAAACAGTCGGGCTGGATTGGCGATTAACGGATGAATATGTGGCTCATATTAAACAAGTCACACCTGAACAGGTGCAAGCGGTGGCGAAAAAATATTTTCAGGATATAGGATTGACGCGCGGGGAATTAGTGCCTCTGCCGTTAGCAAAAGGAGAACAAGCAGATGATTAGATTATTAGGGCTGTTGAGCCTTTCTTTATATGCCGTGTTTTCTCACGCAGCACCCACGGTTGAGCAATGGCAGACGAGCAATGGTGCACGGGTATATTTTGTTGCTGCGCCAGAATTGCCGATGGTGGATATACAGATTATCTTTGATGCAGGCAGTGCGCGAGATGGTGTGCTGCCAGGTGTCGCGCTGCTAACGAATAGCATGTTAGCGGAAGGTGCGGGCACGCTGAATGCAGATCAGATTGCAACGTCGTTTGATGATGTGGGTGCACAAATATCTTTTTCATCAGCACGAGATATGGCGGTGGCAAGTTTACGGAGTTTAACGGATAAGGCACCATTGAAATCAGCATTAGCAACTTTTCAAACCGTATTGGCAGCCCCTACCTTTCCAGCAGAGTCAATAGCAAGGCAACGCAAACAAATAGCAATTGCATTGCGTGGCGAGAAACAATCCCCTAGCGGCCTATCTTCCCGTGCATTCTATAAGGGGCTTTATGGTGCGCATCCCTATGCGCAGATGCCGATAGGGGATGAGGCATCAGTTGCAGGATTAAGCAGGGATGAATCACAAGCATTTTATCAGCAATATTATGTGGGAAAAAATGCCGTGGTCGCTATTGTGGGGGCGGTGAGCCGGCAGCAGGCAGAAAAAATAGCAGAGCAATTGGTGGGGAATTTATCAGTAGGACAGGCCGCCGCCGTGTTGCCAGCAGTGGTGGCGTTAGAAAAAGCACAGACGATTCATATCCCGCATCCTGCTAGCCAAACGCATATTGCGATGGGGCAGCCAGGGATTAAACGAGGCGATAAAGATTATTTTCCCTTGTATGTTGGCAATCATATTTTGGGTGGCAGCAGTTTGGTATCGTTATTAAGTAATGAAATTCGTGAAAAACGGGGTTTGACTTATAGTGTTTATAGTTATTTTAGGCCGATGCGTGAATTTGGGCCTTATCAATTTGGTTTAACAACAAAGAACTCTCAAGCAACGGAGGCGCTAGCTGTGATGCGAGACACCTTAAATGATTTCATTAAACAAGGGCCGACAGAAGCCGAATTAACAGCAGCAAAAAGTAATCTTACCGGTGGCTTTGCTTTGCGGCTTGCCAGTAATCGTAAAATTCTTAACCAGTTAGGGATGATTGCTTTTTATGAGCTGCCATTGGATTATTTGGATACATTTAAGGAACAGGTTAATGCGGTGACAGTGGTACAAATCAAAGATGCATTTAGCCGGCGCGTGCATCCCGATAAAATGCTGACGGTGTTGGTCGGTGGTCAGAAAGAGTGATGAGCACACAGTTAGCGGATGGGCGGCTACGTATTATTGGGGGTAGTTGGCGCGGTCGAAAACTCAATTTTCCAGAGCTGGCAGGGCTAAGACCTACTTCAGATCGCACGCGTGAAACGCTATTTAACTGGCTACAACCCAAATTAGGGGGAGCACAGTGTTTGGATCTATTCGCAGGCAGTGGTGCGCTTGGCTTTGAAGCCGCTTCGCGTGGTGCGGAAAAAGTAGTGATGGTTGAAAGTAATCGGCAAGCCGCTGCTCAGCTAACAGCTAACCTTGAATTATTGTCAGCCACTCAATGTGAAATGATTAATACCACTGCGGAAAATTTTCTAGCGAAGCCCGCAACACCCTTTGATATTGTGTTTATCGATCCGCCTTTTGATGCGAATTTATGGATGGAAACGATCACTTTGCTCAATGCCCAAAGGTGGTTAGCACCCGCGGCACAGATCTATTTGGAAGCACCAAAGCGACTGGATTTAGCTGATCTTCCTGAATCATGGACATTAACAAGAGAAAAAATGGCAGGTGCGGTAAGATATTGTTTGTTTACTTATAATGGGAACTCATCATGACCGTCACCACCATTTACCCTGGCACTTTTGACCCCATTACCAATGGCCATATTGATGTGGTGCGCCGTGCCAGTAAATTATTTGAACGGGTCATTGTTGGGGTGGCGATTAACCCAGGGAAAGCGCCTACCTTCAGCCTCGAACAACGGGTAGCGTTAGCACAAGAATCATTGCAAGACATCAAAGAGGTTGAAGTATGTGGTTTTAAAGGGTTACTGGTTGATTTTGCGAAAGAAAAAAACGCCAAAGTAATTTTACGGGGATTACGGGCTGTGTCTGATTTTGAGCATGA
>DBOG01000006.1 GCA_002299915.1 Proteobacteria bacterium UBA652
CCAAATAACCACAACGATAATGTGATCCCTACCACGATAAGGGCGCGTTTTCCGCCTTTATCTAATGGTATGTTATCACCTAAGCTAATAGTGATGGTTTTTTGTTTCGGACGATAAGTCCACCAGAGAATAGGGATCGCCACCGCCAACATACTCACGCTTACGGGTAGGCCATAACTCAGCCATTTCAAAAAATCAATATCTAATAGTCCAGCAGCAATGGCATTTGGAGCAGATCCGGTTAAAGTTGCCACGCCACCAATACTGGCACCATAGGCAACCCCCAGCATTAATAGACGAGATAAATTGGTATCATCACTGTTCTGACGGCTAAGAATACCCAACACCACAGGCAATAGTAAGGCTGTCGTCGCCGTGTTTGAAATAAGCATAGAAAGTACAGCTGAAGTCAGCATGAAAGCAATCAATAAACCAATCGTTTGAGTGCCTGCCAAACCTAATATTTTTCGTGCTAACCAACGATCCACACCATTAGCTTCAACGGCCACTGCTAGCGCATAGCCGCCCAACACCAAGAATAATACCGAGCTACCAAATGAATCGTATGCATCCGTAGGCTCAAATACACCTACGGTAGCTAAGCCAACAGGAATTAATAATGCGGTGACAGGTAAAGGTAACGCTTCGGTAAGCCATAATATTGCAGCAAAAATGGTAATTGCCAATGCCCCAGCAATGAGTTCACCTTGAGGTATCGTTAACCAATACACCAATGTTGCCAAAAGCGGAGCAATCAGCAGCGAAACGATATGGCCACGCGTTAGGCTAACGTTATATTCATCCTTTGTTGAAATATGGGCATTGCTTGAATCATCTTCCATATTATTGATTCCTGTATTTCTTACACCTCACAGCCGGGTGGCTGATTCGCATATTTCACACTAGATTAAGCTGTCGCTGGCAGGAAACTTTCTACACGCCTGCCATTATTTGTTCCTAGTTTATAGATCTTCAAACATTATATTCCCATCTGATATATAAACGGAGAAAATATACTCACTCTCCCAATTTAAATCGATATAGAATTTTATTTCAAAAAAACCATCTTCTAAATCGGCGACAATTTCTTTTAGAGTCGCTTTAGCATAAGCATCCTCGCGCGTGTGAATATTTAGACCACTTCGGGGGATATCCCTTCTTCTCCAGGCCCACCGAAGAAGCTAGCCCCATTAGTGGTTAAATCAACAATTCCTGGAAGACCAAATATAATCTCATCATCCCCACTACCTGCCGCACAAGAATCTACAACAACATCTTCATTTACAGCCATCACTGCTTCTATTAAGAGAGCACTTTCCATCAGGCGCGCCGGAGTTAGTCGCCCCTGGAGTACCCTCTAAAGTGTCAATGGTTATCGTCGCGGCTTGCGCCGTTGGGGACGTTATTGATAATATAATAATTAAGGATTGTATCTTTTGTTTGATATTTTTCATCGCCAGCATCTCTCTCCATCATGCCATAAGTAATTTATTTTTAAATGGTTTTTTTTAAAAAAGAAAGGGGGGGGGGTAAAACCACCTGAAAGGGACACTAACACATTGCAATGTGTTAGTGCTATAAGGATTTAATGGAGGTTAGGTTAAGTGACAGGATAAAGAGCAGGTTTTCGAGACCTTCATAGGGGAGTATAAAAATACTAGGACTAACGCTCTAGTTAGCTTATAAATCGGATTCAACCAACCCTTTTTTGCTTGGTGCTTCACACATCCCCAACCAGCTCCCCACTTTACGGAATACATATTTCATAATCTTCCACAGCCGAGGTAACAGCCAAATCATGAGGAATACGAATAGCACAAGGGCAATCACAAACCACAACGGATGCTGCAATGCTGCCCATAGGCCAGCGATAACGGCGACGTCTTCACCTAATGAGGCACCAATATTGCTGAGCGGCTCTGGAGAGGTGTTAATCAGCAGGCGGCTGCCCATTTTAGTGGCGTGGGTGCCGGCGGCGAGTGTGCCGCCTAATAAGCCTGCAGTGAGCTCCATTACGGGGGTAACATCACCCACTGCGCTGGCGGCGAGCATGGCTCCAGCGGGGATGCGGATAAAGGTGTGGATGGCATCCCAAGCGGAATCGACGCCGGGGATTTTGTCAGCAAAGAATTCGATGCTATACATGAGCGCGGCGGCAGCAATGACCATGGGGCTTTCAAGAATTTCTAGACCGGGCGGTAAATCAACGCCGCCTGTTGCCCCCATAAAACCGAGCATAACGATAGTGGCATAGAGGTTGATACCGCTTGCCCAGGCGGCGCCCATGCTGAGGGCGATAAGTTCAACTGTGCCCATGATTTAAACTCCTTTGACCATGTTATAGTATTGTTTTGGCGACATAGATGTCCTTCGAGTGCCTCAGGACGAACGGAATAACCTTAAACAAACTGGATGATGCTTTAGATGATAACCCGAACAGACTTATTATCCTACCTTGATACATTATTATCACCCAAACAATTTGAGGATTATTGCCCCAATGGCTTGCAGGTGGCGGGGCGGATGGAAATAAATACGCTGGTGACGGGGGTAACCGCGAGCCAGGCTTTATTGGATGCGGCGATTGATGTCGGTGCGGATGCGATTTTGGTGCATCATGGTTATTTTTGGAAAGGTGAAAATCCATGTGTTGTTGGGCTGAAACAGCAGCGGCTTAAAGCCTTATTGTTAAATGAGGTGAATTTATTGGCCTATCATTTGCCATTAGATGCACATGCTGAGCTGGGTAATAATATTCAGTTGGCGCGGGTATTAGGCTTTGAGGTGACGGGGACGATTGAAGACACTGGTTTACCTGAATTGGCGTTACAGGGTCGGTTGCCTATTGCGCAGTGTGCCGATGTATTGGCTGCTCATTTGGCAACGCAGTTAGACCATGTGCCATTGGTGATTGCGGGGCATGCGCGCTCGATTGAGACGGTGGGCTGGTGTACAGGGGCAGCGCAAGGCTATATTGCGCAAGCGGTGGCGGCAGGTTTAGATGCTTTTATCAGTGGCGAGGCATCAGAGCAAACAACCCATTTGGCGCGGGAGTTAGGGATCACTTACTTCGCTGCTGGGCATCATGCGACAGAGCGTTACGGTGTTCAAGCATTAGGGGCGCATCTTGCGGTACAATTCGGTATTGAACATCATTTTATTGATATTGAGAACCCTGTTTAGGAGCGGTGATTATTGTTTGGTTTACAGCAAATAAAGCATTTTTTTAACACCACCTTATGGCAGGAATTGCCAGCGGGTAGCCATGTGTTATGGCGCGGCGTGATGCAGAGCCTGCGGGTGGTGTATATCGTGATCCGCGAGTTGATGACCGGCGAGCTAAACTTGCGGGCGATGAGTTTGGTGTTTACCACCTTGATTTCCTTGGTGCCGCTCATTGCAGTGGCATTTTCGGTATTGAAAGCCTTTGGCATTCATAATCAGATCGAGCCAGCGTTATTGGGCTTGCTGGCACCCTTGGGTGAGCGAGGTGTCGACATTACGGCAAATATCATTGGCTTTGTCGAAAATGTGAAAGTGGGCGTGCTGGGAAGTGTCGGGGTGGCGATGTTGTTTTATACGATTATCGCGCTGGTAAAGAAAGTGGAGAATGCATTTAATTTTGTGTGGCGGGTGAAGCGCCCCCGTACTTTGGCACGGCGATTTACCGATTATTTAAGCGTTATCATGATTGGCCCAGTGTTGGTGTTTACGGGCTTGGCGGTGGCGGCAACAGCGTTGAATGCTGATATTGTGCAGCAATTACAGGGAATTGAGCCATTCGGTACTTTAATTATATGGGTAGGAAAGGTGGTGCCTTATTTGATGATTATTGTGGCTTTTACCTTTTTATATACCTTTATTCCAAATACCAAAGTGCAGATCAAAACGGCATTAATTGGTGCTACTGTGGCGGGTGTATTGTGGGTTATGTTGGGCACTGTATTTGCTTCATTCGTGGTGTCTTCCAGTAATTACACGGCGATTTATTCCAGCTTCGCGATTCTATTTTTCTTTATGATTTGGCTATATTTGGCATGGTTTATTTTATTGGTGGGGTCACAAGTGGCTTTTTATATTCAGCATCCTAAGCTGGTGCAGGTGGGCGGCCATCATGAGGCATTGAGCCCACGGATGCAGGAGCAAGAAGGTTTGAAGTTGATGACGGTGATTGCGCAGCAATTTCAGCAGGAGAAACCTGCATTAACGGTGATGGATTTAGAGCGTGAAACAGGGCTGACGGCGGATAATATCATGGTGCTGGTGGATGGGCTTGAACAGGGCGGGTTTTTGCTTGAAGTGGAGGGTAGCACGCCTGCTTATGTACCCGCGAGAGATACAGCGAATATGGCGGTTGATCAGGTGTTAGCTTGTTTACGTACGGCAGGCGAAAGTGGCATCGTGGATATGGCTACGCCTGTTACACCTGAGCTGGCAAGTGTATTAGATAAATTAACAGTCGCTCAAAAAGCAGCATTGGCGGATCTTAGCTTACGTGATTTAAGCTTAGGGAAAAGCCAGAATGGCTGAGCAATTAACGGGTAAAAAAATACTGCTGGGGGTGACGGGTAGTATTGCGGCCTATAAAGCGGCGGAATTAGTGCGGCGTTTGCAAGATGTGGGTGCTGAAGTACGGGTGGTGATGACGGCTGCAGCCTGTGAGTTTATTACACCTTTAACCTTGCAGACCTTAAGCGGCCATCCCGTGGCATTGACCTTATTGGATGCGGATGAAGAATCGGCGATGGGGCATATCACTTTAGCCCGCTGGGCGGACTGGTTTTTGATTGCACCCGCTACGGCAGATACATTGTCTCGTCTGGTTCAAGGGCGAAGTGATGACTTATTAACGGCTATTCATTTGGCGAGTGAAGCACGCTTGGTCTGTGCCCCTGCGATGAATAATAAAATGTGGTCACATGTCGCGACGCAAGAAAATTTAACAAGCCTAAGATCACGCGGCGCGGTGATATTAGGTCCTGCCAGTGGTGATCAAGCCTGCGGTGAGCAGGGAGAAGGTCGATTATTAGAACCGGTTGATATTGTAACGGCATTGGCGGAGTCGGTGGTGCCTGCAGTATGGGCAGGGAAGCGTGTGCTGATAACGGCAGGGCCAACCCATGAGCCGATTGATCCGGTACGCTTTATTGGCAACCGCAGCTCTGGCAAAATGGGTTTTGCAGTCGCGCAGGCAGCAGCAGAGGCAGGTGCAGAAGTGATGTTGATTGCAGGGCCTGTTGGCTTAGATACGCCTACAGGTGTGAATCGACACAATGTGGGCACGGCGGCGCAGATGTATGCGGCTGTGATGCAGCAATTAACCATGATGGGTAGCCGTGATATTTTTATTTCGGTTGCGGCGGTGGCAGATTACCGAGCAGAGACGGTGGCGCCGCATAAAATGAAGAAATCAGCACAGCAAGGGATAACATTGCCATTGGTGTCCACACAAGATATTGTAGCGGCAGTGGCGGCGCTATCGACAAACCGACCTTATGTTGTCGGCTTTGCAGCAGAGACCGAGAAAGTGGCAGACTATGCGCAGGAAAAATTGAAACGCAAAGGCTTGGATATGATTGCCGCCAATGAGGTGGGCGCAGAACTGGGTTTCGCAAGTGATGATAATGCTTTGCAAGTTTTTTGGGAAACAGGTTCACAAGAGGTGCCGCGCGGACCCAAACTAACCGTAGCGCGGTCACTAATAACCATCATTATGGGACAAATAAATGCAGACAGTACAAGTTAAAATCTTAGATCCTAGATTGGGTGAATCCATCGAACTACCGATCTATGCAACATCAGGTTCGGCAGGCTTAGATTTGCGTGCCTGCTTGGAGCAAGACACGGTATTATCGCCAGGGGAGACCTTGTTAGTGCCGACTGGGATGGCAATTCATATTGCCGATCCAGGCTTAGCAGCGATGCTGTTGCCCCGCTCTGGATTGGGGCATAAGCATGGCATTGTATTAGGCAATTTAGTGGGGCTGATTGATAGCGATTACCAAGGGCAATTATTTGTCTCTTGCTGGAATCGAAGTGAGACACCGTTTACGATTACGGTAGGTGAGCGGATAGCACAAATGGTGATCGTACCTGTAGTGCAGGTGGCATTTGAACAGGTGACTGAATTTGATAATTCAGATCGGGGTGAAGGCGGTTTTGGGCATACAGGTAGACAATAATGGCACGCAAAATAAACATTAAACTACCCCCACAAATAATCCATCTGTTAGGCGGCAGAATACTCTCTATATTGGCATTAGTCATTGCCTGTTTTATTGTTTTATCTGGTTTCTGGCATCAACAGCAGACATTGGTGGCAACCAGTGAGCAACAAGTGGTCAAATTACAGCGGCAATTAGTGGATTCGACCTATGCCAATATGACCAAAGTCATCAAACAGTTAACCCATAAAGTTACATCAGCAGCTGAGGAGCCAGAGATGGTTTCTGTGTTCGAAAGTGGCCATGAGATGGTGATCACTTTACAGCAAACCTTATTGAAAAAAACCATTCCAGAAGCCTTGGCAATATGCTTGCTGACAACGGCAGTGGATCAGCCAGATCCAGAAGGCTGTATACCGATTAATTTTGTGGTACTGGATTTATTGCGGCAAGCAAAAACAGAGGCAAAACTCACCCCCTTCGCGATAACAGAACTAGCAGAAAAGAAAAAAGCATTAGTGATAACACATCAAGTAGCCAATGCCGATGGGGAAGCCATAGGCGTTTTACTTATCGCATTTGAGCCAACAGAAGTCTTATCGTTATTACCCAACTTATCAAGACTGGATGGCTTTATTACGCTGCAACAAGGGAAGTCCACCAAAACACCATTATCAATTAATGGTGATCTGAAGTGGAAACAAGGTGATCCAGAAATCAATTATCATTTGAAGGGTAGTTATTGGGATTTATCCTACTGGCCTGCGACAACAAATAGTAAAGCTGATTTTTGGAGCTTGGTGATATCAACCTTATTAGGGTTAATTACTTTATGGTTATGGCGTGAGTTTTGGCAGGGTTGGATGCTACGTCAGGATTTAGAGATTGTGGGTAAGCAGATTGGAGATTGGCAACAAGATAAATTACAGCTCAGCTATCCTGTGGGGACTGGCAGTGCAAAAAAACTGGTGAGATTAATAGCAGGATTAGGCCCGATATCAGCTGTTTCAGCACAGACACAATCAGAAAGGATTCAAGATTTTCAGCCACAAGTAATTGAGCGACCAGGACAAGAAGCGATGGAGGTTGAGATCAGTGAAGCAGCGCCAGAACACGCTTTAGAACCTGCACTGAATGGTACCGTTGAATTGCAAGAGACCAAGCAACGAATAGAGCCAGAAATGGATGAAATAGAATTAAAAAACATTGAGCAAGTAGAAAAAGAAGTGAATACCGCTGTAATTGATGCCGGTTTAGACGTGCTCGAAGTGGAAGTTAAAGCAACGCCAGATACAATTGACTTTAATTTAAAACCACCAAAGAAATAAACCGTATTTTGGCTATCTATTTAGATCTGACTATTTTTAGAGCTTACGATATTCGCGGTATTGTAGGTGAAACATTAACAGTGGCAGCAATGGCCTTACTGGGACAGGCACTGGGAAGTCGTTTACTTGATTTACAGGGAGAACAAACACAGTTTGTTGTCGCAAGAGATGGGCGGCTATCGAGTGGAGATTTGAGCCACGCCTTGGTTGAAGGTGTGTTAGCCAGTGGTTGCGATGTGTTGGATATAGGGGAAGTACCGACTCCTATATTGTATTATGCGACAGAAAAAACGGCATCAAAATCAGGGTTGATGATAACAGGCAGCCATAATCCTGCTGCTTATAATGGACTAAAAATAGTGATAGCAGGCGATGCTTTAGCGGGTGCTGATCTGCAAGATTTAGCCAAACAGATCTCGATAGGCATCTTCCGGCAAGGAGCAGGGCATTATGCGGAAACGGATTTTGTTAGCGATTATCTTGCAGAGGTTCGGCAAAATATTCATTTGAAGCAAGGTCTACGGATTGTTGTTGATGCAGGTAATGGCGTGGTGGGGCCTGTTATTGTACCTTTATTGACGAAATTAGGTTGCGATATTATCCCGTTATACTGTGAGGTAGATGGCCATTTTCCGCATCATCATCCAAATACGAGCGAGCCTGATAATTTACAAGATTTAATTGAACGAGTGCAGCATGAAAAGGCCGATTTGGGATTGGCTTTTGACGGCGATGGGGATCGGTTAGGATTAGTCGATGAGGCTGGGAATATTATCTGGCCAGACAGGCAATTAGCGCTCTATGCCCAAGCAGTTTTGGCGCAACAGCCAGGTGAAACCATTGTTTATGATGTTAAAAGTTCATCATATCTGAAGCAGGTAATTGAGGGTGCGGGCGGTAAGGCACTGATGGTGGCATCGGGTTACCCCTTGATAAAACAAGCAATGCAAGTACATTCTGCGCCATTGGGTGGCGAGATGAGTGGTCATATCTTTTTTAACGATCGCTGGTATGGGTTTGATGATGCGCTGTATACTGCATGTCGTTTATTAGAGATTGTCTCTGCATCAATAGGTGAGATGAAAGTAAGCACTCTCTTTTCTCTCTTACCATCTGCGGTGGAAAGCACCGCTGAACTGATGGTGCCGACACAGGAAGGCGCATCAGAAGCGATAATGGAAAAATTTGTATCGCAGGCTAAATTTGAGGGCGCGACACTTTTCACAGTGGATGGGCTAAGAGTGGAATGCCCAGATGCTTGGGGCTTGGTGCGTGCATCACATACATCGCCTTGTTTGGTGTTACGATTCGAGGCAGATAATAAGCAAGCGATGCAACGTATACAACAGCAGTTTAAAACACAATTATTGGCGATAGCGCCGCAATTAGATTTACCAATATAAAGAAGAGAAAAGATGAGTTTAACGACACAACGGGCAGCACAAGTTGCAGAAGTTCTGACAGAGGCATTGCCTTATATTCAGCGGTTTGCAGGTAAAGTGCTGGTGATTAAATATGGCGGCAATGCCATGGTGGATGCGGCGTTAAAAAATAGTTTTGCGCGCGATATTGTGCTGCTTAAGGCGGTGGGGATCCATCCTGTGGTGGTGCATGGTGGTGGGCCGCAGATCGGTGAAATGTTGGATAAAATAGGCAAGAAAAGTGACTTTATCGGCGGTATGCGGGTAACTGACAGCGACACCATGGAAGTAGTGGAAATGGTGTTGGGCGGTCAGGTAAACAAAAATATTGTGGATTTAATCCATAGCCATGGTGGTCGAGCTGTTGGTTTGACAGGTAAAGATGGCGGCTTGTTGGAGGCGGAGAAGTTAATCGGCCAAGATGGTGCAGATTTAGGCTATGTTGGTAAAGTGAAATCGATTGATACCAGTGTGGTTGATATGTTGACCCGTAGTGACTTTATACCTGTTATTGCGCCGATTGGAGTGGATAACCAGGGGGCATCTTATAATATTAATGCCGACTTGGTGGCAGGCAAGATCGCAGAAGTCTTGCAGGCAGAAAAATTAATTTTATTGACCAATACGCCTGGTTTATTAGATGCAGAAGGTGAGCTACTGACAGGATTAAAGGCAACTCAGGTAAGTGAATTGATTGAGCAGGGTGTGATCCATGGTGGCATGTTACCTAAAATTGGCTGTGCCTTAGATGCAGTACAGGCCGGTGTGACCAGCGCACATATTGTTGATGGGCGGGTGCAGCATGTGGTGTTATTAGAGATGTTTACAGATGAAGGCGTGGGAACATTGATTAAGGGAGGGCAGTAATATGGCAGATAAAATGTCACGGCAACAGGCTATTCTGGCGGCATTTGCACGGGAATTGGAGCAGCATCCTGGCGAACGTGTCACCACAGCCCAACTGGCCAAGAGTTTAGGCGTATCAGAAGCGGCGCTATACCGACACTTTCCAAGTAAAGCACGGATGTTTGAAGGCTTAATAGAATTTGCAGAAGACACAGTTTTTACGTTAATTAATCGGATTTTAGCAGAAGAAAGAGATCCACTTGCGCGCTGTGAAAAAATCATTGCATTGATGCTGGGGTTTAGTGCGAAAAACCCAGGGATCAGCAGTGTGCTTGTAGGATCGGCATTAACGGGTGAAACACCGCGTTTGCGCCAGCGTGTAAGTCAGTTTTTTGAACGATTGGAAACACAATTTAGACAAATACTACGAGAAGCAGAGCTACACTTGATGCAAGCGGAACCAAGGCCGGTGAATGAGACTGCTAATCTGTTGCTGGCGGTGGTTGAAGGCCGGATGGCGCAGTTTGTGCGCAGTGGCTTCAGTCAGTCACCGATTGTTGCATGGACAACGCAGTGGACGGTATTACAGCGGATATTACAGGAATATCGCCCAGCAAATTAGTGAGCGCGAGCGGAGAGTAATTTTTTAAGGCGTTCAAGGTTCTCTTCATGCCAGATCACGCGTGCCTCACGTTCTTTTTCTTGTTCCACAATGGCTTGGCTATTTAATGCGATATTATTGGCAATAATCTCTAAGTTGGCTTCTAATTGTTCGCTTAGGGGCTGGCCGCTTAATTCTTCTTCCGCGGCCCGCGCTTGTAGGTCACGTTGATTAGCAAGTAATTGACTTTGCTTGTCTGTTGCCGCCAGCAACTCTTTATCACGCTTACTGAATTCATAATCGCGTACTTTAATGAAGTTTGCTTCAGAATAGTGTGTTTCAAGAAATTCAGCATCTTCTTTTGCTTGTTGTTTTTGAGCGGCTTCCGCAGCTAGTTTTGCTTCTTTTTCAGCCACTATGGCAGCGAGCTCTTCTTCCGTGGGTGCAGGATCGACCCGTTTGATAAGGCGCATTGTTTGGCCATTCAATACATCATAACCTTGTTGGCTTATGTCGGCAGGCAAGGTGCTTGTTATTACTGTTCCGCCATTGGGAGCAGTATAGCGATACATATATCCCGCTGAGGCAGGTATTGCATAAGAGAGTAGTAGGCAGAGACTTAACTGTAGCGTAGATTTTATCATTAGGCGATCCTATAATTAGTGTTTATACAATAAATTAAGCATTATTTGTGCCAACATGCTGAATTAGAATGTAAATACAAGTGTATTGGTTGGTATAGCGGGCTAACAGGTGCATAGTAACGTTTGGGATTTATCCAAAGCGACATGGTTTTTTCTGTGTCTATCGTCTGAAAGTGACGTATTACGTCAGTTTATTGAACTAGCACGGAAGTGTTTTTGAGTATTCTGGTTCACACACCATATTGCTGCTGATAGGCAATAATGGCGTCTCGATGTTGGCTTAAGATCGGTTGCGTATCGAGATAGCTGAGCAAATTATCCAGGGTAATGATATTGATCACAGGGATCTGATAATCGTGTTCTACTTGCTGAATCGCTGAGCGTGCATCTTGCCCTCGCTCCTGACGATCTAAAGCAATAATAACACCAGCTGGGCTGGCATTTGCGGATTGAATGATGTCAATAGATTCACGCACAGACGTGCCCGCAGAGATAACATCATCAATAATTAAGACTTTGCCATTAAGTGGCGCGCCTACTAATTGTCCCCCTTCGCCATGATCTTTTATTTCTTTACGATTGAAGCTGTAGGGCATATCACGCTGGTGATGATCCGCTAATGCGACAACGGTAGCGGCCGCCAATGGAATACCCTTATAAGCGGGGCCAAATAGAGTATCAAATTGTATGTCAGAATCAACAATAGCTTGAGCATAAAATTGACCTAGCCGTGCCAGGCTAACACCACTATTAAATAAGCCACTATTGAAAAAATAAGGGCTAACACGGCCTGATTTAAGGGTAAATTCACCTAGTTGTAGTACGCCCGTAGCCAGTGCGAATTCAATGAAGTCATGTTGGTAGGCTTTCATAGAGGCGCTCATAATGGTTTTTTCTGTATCTGATAGAGGGCAATTTGACCAAATAAATTGGGCAATAGCTTTGTCCCTAAGGTATCTTTGTGTTCGTGATTGACAATGCTACGTTGCACTATATCCAGTTGTAAATCTTGGCATAGCTGTTCGAAATCATGCACGGTACATAAATGGATATTCGGTGTATTAAACCAGGGGTTAGGTAGGGTGTGAGAAAATGGCATTTTACCCGCAAAGGCAAGCTGCATACGATTTTGCCAATAACCAAAATTAGGGAAAGAAATAATGGCTTGCTGACCGACTCGAACAATCTCTTGCAGTAGAAAATCAGGATTTTGCATGGCTTGTAAGGTCTGAGATAAAATGACAAAATCAACACTTTGATCTTGAAACTGAGGCAAACCCTGATCTAAATCAGCCTGAATAACATTGATGCCCGAGGCGATACATTCGGTGAATTTGCCATTATCAATTTCGACGCCATAGCCTTGGATATTCCGTTGTTTTAGGTGCTTTAATAGCGCACCATTGTCACAGCCTAAATCTAATACACGGGTACCATCGGGGATCCAATCGCTAATAATTTGTTGATCGATGCGTAAATTCATCAAGCGGCTCCCACGGTGATTTTTTGCATATAGGTCTCGAAGATTTCCATATAGCGTGGGATCGGCATTAAAAAAGCATCGTGGCCTTGGTGGGCTTCAATTTCGGCATAACTGACCTCTTTATCAGATTGTAATAAGGCAGCGACAATTTCTTGAGAGCGCGCTGGTGAGAAGCGCCAATCGCTGGTGAAAGAGATAACCAGACTGTGTGCTTGGATATTTGCCATCGCGACGGCAAGATCATCATTAAAGGCTTTAGCGGGGTCAAAATAATCCAATGCCTTAGTCATTAACAGATAGGTATTAGCATCGAAGCGGTTCACAAAAGATTCACTTTGATAGCGCAAATAACTTTCCACTTCAAATTCAACATCATAGCCATAATTTAAGCTGCCACTACGTAAGTCACGACCAAATTTTTCTTTCATAGCTTGATCAGAAAGATAGGTAATATGGCCGAGCATACGCGCTAAACCTAAGCCTTGACGAGGAAGCGTATTGTGCTGGGTATAATGGCCTTCATGAAACTCAGGGTCGGATTGTATAGCCTGTCGCGCGACCTCATTGAAGGCAATATTTTGTGCTGATAACTTGGGTGCAGCGGCAATGATCAATGCATGGCGTATGCGATTAGGTAAGCTCATCGCCCATTGCATCGCTTGCATCGCACCAAGGCTGCCGCCAACGACAGCTGCCCATTGTGTGATTGTTAGGTGATCGGCTAATATGGTTTGGCTACGCACCCAATCTGGCACCGTCATAATTGGAAAATCTGGACCATATACTGCACCGGTTTCTGGATTGATACTGCTAGGGCCAGTCGAACCACCACAACCACCCAGATTATTAGGACACACAACAAAAAACTTGTTGGTATCAATTGCTTTGCCAGGGCCAATCGCGCTATCCCACCAGCCAGGTCGCTTGTCCCCCAGATCATGATAACCTGCGGCATGATGATCGCCTGATAGGGCATGGCAAATCAGTACTGCGTTACTGGCATTAGCATTAAGGGTGCCGTATGTCTCATACACAAGCTCATATTGCGCTAGCGTACGCCCACAATCCAACGCCAGCGGCGTGGTGCAATGCAAGGTTTGCGGGCTGACCAATCCAACTGAGTCAGCGGGGATGGATGCGGGCATATGTCTGTCTATATTCCTTATATTTATGTTAGTAAGCCACAGAGGCTTTTGCCGATATGTGTTTATAAGCGTTCAGTCTAAATAGTTGCCTGAGTGAGTGCAAGTGATGCATTAAGATAATAGAGGAAGAATGAGCATCAATAGGGTTTGTAAGCCCACTAAAACAATAAGTGGAGCAAGGTCAAATCCAGCGATTGGCGGGAAATACCGCTGAATGGGCTTGAGTAAAGGTGCATTCATCTTTCTGACCAATGGCGCGACGGGATGATAAGCCCCCTGTGGGCCTAGCCAGCTGAGAACGGCTTGAATCAAAATGCTAGCGCTAAAGAGTGTGATACCAAGAGAAAATAGCGTTGCTAGGGTGGCGAAAAAGAGAACGTCGACGGAAAGTGATTGACTATTTAGGACGTTAATCAATGTTACTTTGGCTAGGGAGATAGTCAGTAACAGGCCAATAGTTGCAGCATCCCAGTGGCCAATTGTTTTAAGATTATTCGGTAATATGCGACGGATAAAGCCGATAGGCGATTGGGTAAGGCGGAGAATAAATTGGACGGCAACATGGCTGGGATCCCATGCCGCCCACCGCATGATCAGTCGTAAGCCGAGTAAGCCAAGGTAAAGCCCAAAGATAATTTCAATGAGAAGAATGAGTGGCTGGCTGCCATCTCCATTAGTCATCATCTTGGCCTAGTTGTTGCGCTAATAACTGGGATTGGTCGGCTGCTGCTATCAGTGATTTTTTTACTAAGGCGCGTAGATCACCCGCCTCAAAGGTCTTGAGTGCTTGTTCCGTTGTGCCACCAGGAGACGTTACGCGTTCACGTAGGGTGGCGGTTGAGACGCTGCTTTCCAACGCCATTTTTGCAGCACCAAACGCGGTTTGCAAGCAAAGTAAGCGTGCTGTTTCAGGATCCAGCCCCATTTCAATTGCAGCTTGTTCCATCGCTTCCATCAAGAGAAAAAAATAGGCGGGGCCACTGCCCGATAAGGCGGTGACTGCATCCATTTGCGATTCATTCTCAATCCAAACGGTGGTGCCGACGGCGCGTAACAGTGCTTCGGTATGATCACGTTGCGCTGGGCTCACATGGTGATTGGCACATAGCGCACTTGCACCCGCTTGCACTAATGCGGGAGTATTAGGCATCACCCGCACAATGGCTGCCGTATTACTAGGTGAGATCCAACGTGCAATATCCTCCAATTGTAGGCCTGCCGCGATAGAAATTAGCAATGCATCGGCTGACCATTGGGGCGCAAGTCGTCTAGCAACCGATTGTAATTGTTGTGGTTTAACGGCAAGCACTAGGATATCGCAATCCTGAGCAGCCGTGAGATTACAGTCATAGCTATGCACAGGGTAGGTCGCCGTTAACGATTGCCGACTGTCTGGATTAGGATCGGCAACATGGATATTTTGCGGATTAAACCCGTCGGTAATCAAGCCGCCGATAAGGCTTCGCGCCATATTACCGCCACCGATAAAGGTGATTTTGCCATTTTTCATAGCGTGGTTCCTCAGTATTTAATGTTCATTATAGGCATGTTAGGCGGTCTCGAACAGAATTTTAGCCGCTACGCTTTCCGAATAGCCCTGTACCAATACGGACCAAGGTGCTGCCTTCGGCAATGGCAAGCGCCATATCGGCAGACATACCCATAGACAGGGTATCAACGGTGTCATAACGTATGGCCAATTCAGTAAATAGCTGATGCGCCTGTTGAAAGCTACTGCGTTGCTGCATCTCGGAGGCAGCGGCGGTGGGAATGATCATCAGACCGCGCAAGCAAAGTCGCTCTTGTTGTGTGATTTGAGCGGCAAGCGTCATGATCTGCTGGCTATCTACCCCTGATTTATTGGGTTCATTATCAATATTTACTTGGATACAGATATTAAGAGGTGACAGCTTTGCAGGACGTTGTGAAGCAAGTCGCTGGATAATTTTATCGCGATCAACACTATGTACCCAATCAAAATGTGTCGCGATATCTTTAGTTTTATTAGATTGAATTGGACCAATAAAATGCCATTCCAAATTTAGATCAGTGAGCGCATTTATCTTAATTAATGCCTCTTGTAGATAATTTTCACCAAAACAATTTTGTCCGGCTTCCGCAGCGAGACGGAGTGTTTCCACAGGCCGTGTTTTACTGACAGCCAAGAGTGTGACGCTATTTGCAGGTTTTTTAGCTGCATTTTCCGCGCTTCTGATTTGTGTAAGCAGGTGTTTATATTGTTTTTTTATATCGGACATCTTGCAAGCTGGCCTTGACCGCGCTACCTTTGTCAGTGTGATTGCTAATTAATTTGGAGAGTAGGAAGTGGATATTACGGAATTATTGATGTTTAGTACACAAAATAATGCATCAGATTTACATATCTCGGCAGGAGAGCCCCCGATGATTCGGGTGGATGGTGAAATCAAACGGATTAATGTGCCTGCGCTTGAACATAAAGATGTGCACTCTATGGTGTATGACATCATGAACGATAAACAACGTAAAGACTATGAAGAATTCTTAGAAGTTGATTTCTCGTTTGAAATTCCCGATGTTGCGCGTTTCAGGGTAAATGCATTTAATCAGCAACGTGGCGCAGCGGGCGTGTTCCGGACGATTCCCTCAGAAGTGCTTTCTCTTGAAGATTTAGGTGCACCTAAAATATTCAAAACAATATCCGATCATAGACAAGGACTGGTGCTAGTAACAGGGCCAACAGGTTCGGGTAAGTCAACCACACTAGCAGCCATGATTGATTACAAAAATGACGGCTCAAGTGAGCATATTCTCACGATTGAGGATCCGATTGAATTTGTGCATAAAAGTAAAAAAAGTTTAATAAATCAGCGGGAAGTGCATCGCGACACACTTGGGTTTAGTGAAGCATTGCGTTCTGCCTTACGGGAAGATCCCGATATCATCTTAGTGGGTGAGTTGCGTGATTTAGAAACCATTCGATTGGCGCTCACCGCCGCAGAAACAGGGCATCTTGTATTTGGCACGTTGCATACCTCCTCTGCCGCAAAAACGATTGATCGGGTGATTGATGTATTTCCAGCGGCTGAAAAAGATATGGTGCGCGCGATGTTATCAGAATCACTGCGTGCTGTTATCTCCCAAACGCTAATGAAAAAAGTCGGGGGTGGCCGAATTGCAGCGCATGAAATTATGATTGGTACCCCTGCAATTAGAAATTTGATTCGTGAAGGTAAAGTGGCGCAAATGTTCTCCGCCATCCAAACAGGTGCGGAAGTGGGTATGCAAACGTTAGACCAATGTTTGGAAGACTTATTAAGGCGCTCTAAAGTTACTAAAGTTGAAGCGAGATCACGTGCCTTAAATAAAGATCTATTTAGATAGGATAACAACATGGATATTATTACGATTTTAAGAACAGCGGTAAAACATATGGCATCAGATGTCTATATTACGGCTGAGCGCGCCATTAGCTTGAAAATAGATGGGCGGCTGGCCACGTTATCAGAAGAAGTCATGACAGAAGAGGCTTCGCGGGATCTCGTGCTCAGCACAATGACAGAAGAGCAAAAGAAAGTTTTCGAACGTGATAAAGAGTGTAACTATGCGATTGAAGCGGGAGATATTGGTCGGTTTCGTGCCAGTGCTTTTTATCAGCGTGGCAGAATTGGCATGGTACTGCGTCGAATAGAAAATAAAATCCCTACCTTTGAAGATTTGAATTTACCAGAAATAATTGCCAAAGTATCATTAGAAAAACGGGGTTTAGTCATTTTTGTCGGGGCGACAGGTAGTGGTAAATCAACTAGTTTAGCGGCAATGATAGGGCATCGAAATAGGAATAGTACAGGACATATTCTGACGATAGAAGATCCGATTGAATATGATCACGAGCATGGTGGCTGCGTAGTGACTCAGCGTGAAGTGGGGGTAGACACGGACTCTTACGAAATCGCCCTAAAAAACTCATTACGACAAGCGCCAGATGTCATTATGATCGGTGAGATCAGAGCGGAAGAGACCATGGATCATGCAATTGTTTTCGCCGAAACGGGTCACCTCTGCTTATCAACCTTGCATGCGAATAATGCCAATCAGGCAATGGATCGGATCATCAACTTTTTCTCCGAAGAGCGTCAGCAACAAGTGTTGCTAGATTTATCTTTGAATTTGAAAGCCATTATTGCACAACGCTTAATACCAACAAAAGATGGATCGGGGCGTTGTGTGGCAGTTGAGGTCTTACTGAATACACCGCTGGTATCAGATTTAATTGCAAAGGGTGATGTGCCTAGTATTAAGGAAATTATGAAGCGCTCATCTGAGCTAGGTATGCAAACATTCGATCAAGCTGTATATAAATTATACCAAAGAGGCGAAATTACAGAAGAAGAAGCATTGAAAAATGCCGATTCTCAGAACGAGGTTCGATTAATGATTAAATTGGGGAGTGATTTGGATGAGCTGAATTCAGGAGACTTAGCACTAGCCGCTGAGGAAGAATCAGGCATGCAGTTTTAGTGTGGCATTTTTACCACGCTGCATGTTTGGGTGGCAAATAAAATACAACTAGCTTGCCTTTGCCAGCACGATTTATGGTAAGATTCAGACATTACACGAGTATGAAGTGGGTAGACCTGTTTTAAGTGGACGATATTTCTAATAGTGTATGTAGTTTTAGAATAGGTAGAGTGTGGTTTGGTTGAAATTTTAAATAAAATAAATAGGAAATAAATATGAAAAATATAATGAAGTTAGCAGTTGTTTTATTAATGGGAGCAGTGCTATCTGGCTGTGCTAGCCAACAGTCTGCAGGTGGTAATGGGTCAAATCCTTTGCTTTGTGCCGTTCTGGGTGGTTTAGTTGGTGGTGCAGGTGCTGCAGCAATGGATGGCGAGGATGGTGCAACAGCTGGCGCAGCCATTGCAGGTGCGGCACTGGGTGTAATGCTATGTTCAAAAGGGGAAGAAGTGGCGGCTGCAGAGCCAGAGCCAATGGAACCCGTTGATACTGACTTTGACAGAGATGGCGTGCCAAATGACCAAGATTTATGTCCAGGGACACCACTCGGCACAGAAGTGGATGAAAATGGCTGTAAAATAGATGGTGATGATGATAATGACGGTGTTGCAAACTCTGCAGATTATTGTCCGGACACACCAGCAGGTGTTGCTGTTGATGCAAACGGTTGTCCTGAGCAAGGCGAAGTATTAATGAGCCTAACAGGGGTTAACTTCGCAACAGATAGCGCTGCACTAACCAGCACAGCAAAATCTATCTTGGATGGCGCAGTAGCGGCACTACAAGGTTCAGAAGGCTATGTTGACGTACGTGTTGAAGGCCACACAGATAGTCGTGGTTCAGAAGCGTATAACTTAGGTTTATCACAGCGTCGTGCTGAATCAGTAGTGGCTTACCTTGTATCTCAAGGCGTAGACGGTAGCCGTTTACACCCAGTAGGTATGGGCGAAGGTCACCCAGTTGCTGATAACGGTACTTCAGCAGGTCGTGCGGCTAACCGTCGTGTAGACTTCATTGTAGGTCAGTAATTGATTAGCAATTAAAAGAAACTTTCTTTTGTGAAAAAGGCCCGAAAGGGCTTTTTTTATTGTCTGTTGTTAATATACTTTGAATAAACTTAAAGTATATGGGTATGCTTAATGGGGGATGGGAATAATGGTAAAGAAGAAATTGAATTTTCCTCAACGGAGGCTATTTGTTATTACAGTCTCAATTGTTATGGCGATATTCGTGGTGCGTAATTATTTGCAAACACAAGATAAGAGCATAGAAATCAAAATGCAAGAAAAGACAGAGGCAGATGATTCCTTCTTTTTAAAAAATATAGATTTGTCGGATGGAGACTATGCCTTAATTATAAAAAACCATGGAAAAAATATAGTTATTGATAATAGCCAGCTACTCGCCGAGTATACCGGTAAAATACAAGTCGAGCGGAGCTGGATGAGTTTTATACCAGGCGAAGGAGGCCACCAACAAACCTTAACCCTTTTTAAAAACAGGCAGCTTCTAAAAGAAGTCATTTATAAGAAAGCTTCCATTTTTAAAACAGGCAATATTGAACAATATGGAAAGCCTGTTAAACATGTATTTACCTCTCTACCAAGAGAAGACTTTTTAAAATATAAACAGACAGCAATGCAAGATCCAACTATTTATGTGTACGATACGGAGGAGTTAAGGGACGCAGGCCATGAGTATTATTTCTCTGTTGAGTTACCCACGTTTTTCATCAAAGCAGGTAGTTATTTTGACCGCGAACAATACAAGATAGAATTGCAAAATAGAATAGAGGAAGATATAAAAAGTGATGGTGATTTTACGCTTAGCGTCCATGAGAGACGCTATCATAAAAATGAATCGGGTGAGTCACGACTTCACTCCGAAAATATCTATACAGTCATTAAAGACAAAAACAATCATGATATGTATTTAAAAGGCTTGCAACTAAATGGATATCGCTTAGCATTTACGGTTGCTAATGAGGATGTTTATAATACATTGAAAGAACATGATTTTAAACAATACATGAAAAAGGGTGTCAGCCGCCTTGAATTTATTGCAAGAGTGGATGAACAGCTATCAGTCTCGAATAAAGAATTTATAGGCACCCCGATCTTTATAGATGGTTATCGGGAAGATATACTATTTTCAGAGCTAAAGGAATATAGATACGGCATAAGCTATTATAAAGCAGAAAATTAGGCTTTATTTTTAAGACGGTATCCGAACATACTCTAGTGTAACGGACACTTTAAATGATGGCGCGCCTGACAGGAATCGAACCTGTGACCCCCAGTTTCGGAAACTGGTACTCTATCCAACTGAGCTACAGGCGCTAAAGTTATATGAAGTGATTAGAGTATCACTTCAAGCAGGTCGTATTATACGGGCTTTATATGCAATCAACCAGTTATAAAAAAAGGATGGCCGTGGCCATCCTTTTTTATTTTCAGCCTGTTTGTTTTCTATGCCTGACGCGGATCGACAGGTGATAGCTGCCAGATCTCACTATTATATTCTGTCATGGTGCGATCAGTGGAGAATTTACCACTACGAGCACAGTTAAGAATAGCCATAGTTGCCCATTTTTCTTTATCTTGATAAGCAATACCGGCTTGATGCTGGGCATCAATATAGCTTCTGAAATCGGCAATGGTCATCCAGGGATCATGTGGACTGGTGACGGCATTGATGATGTTATTGAAGATATGCGGCTCTAGTGCATTGAAGTGGCCGCCTTCTAATAAATTCATCACGCGTTTTAGATCGCTATCTGCTGTAATCATGGCGCGGGGATCATAGTTTGGCTTGGCTGCTTCAACTTCTGATTCAGTGAGGCCAAATAGGAAGAAGTTATCATCACCGACTTCTTCACGGATTTCGATATTAGCGCCATCTAGGGTGCCGATCGTGACCGCACCATTCATCATGAATTTCATATTGCCTGTGCCAGAAGCTTCTTTACCAGCGGTTGAGATTTGTTCTGATAAATCGGCAGCTGGGCAGATAATTTCCATTGCGGAGACTTGGTAGTTAGGGAAGAAGACAACTTTAAGCCAATCCTCCATCATGGGATCGTTATTAATGATGTCAGCCACATTATTAATGAGCTTGATAATATCCTTTGCCATCGCATAACCGGGCGCAGCTTTACCACCGAATAACACACAGCGCTTGGTTAGGCCTTTAGTATCGCCTCGTTTTACGCGGTCATACAGGTGGATAACGTGCAAGACATTTAATAGCTGACGTTTATATTCATGAATACGTTTTACTTGAATATCAAATAGGGCATCAGTATCAAATGTGACGCCAACCGCTTCTTTGACTAAGTCTGATAAGCGTTGTTTATTGGCCTTTTTAGCTTGCTGCCATTGTTGTTTGAAGGCGGGCTCTGTGGCCTTGTTGTTAAGTTGTTTGAGTTGGCTTAAATCCGTGATCCAGCCTTCACCAATTTCTTGATTAATAAGTTGGGTAAGTTCTGGGTTACACCATGCCATCCAGCGGCGCTGGGTGACCCCATTGGTTTTGTTGTTAAACTTCTCAGGCCATAGCTGGAAGAAGTCATTAAACAGGCCTTTTTGTAATAGTTCTGAATGCAATGCAGCTACACCGTTTACTGAGAAGCTACCGACAATAGCAAGATGCGCCATACGGACATATTGTTCGTTACCTTCTTCAATAATGGAGAGGCGCGCTAAGCGGGCACGATCACCTGGCCACTGGAGGGCGACTTCATTTAAGAAACGGGCATTGATTTCGAAGATAATTTCTAACACGCGCGGTAGAAGACGACTAAATAAGCTAACGGACCATTTTTCTAGTGCTTCTGGTAGCAACGTATGGTTGGTGTAGGCCATTGTTTTGGTGGTAATAGCCCATGCTGCTTTCCAATCTTGACCATGCTCATCCATTAGTAGACGCATCAGCTCTGCGACGGCAACGGTTGGGTGAGTGTCGTTTAATTGGAATACATTTTTATTTGAAAATTGGCTGAAATCACGACCATGACTGCTTGTCCAGCAACGCAAAATATCTTGCAGGCTGGCAGAAGCAAGGAAATATTGTTGGCGCAAGCGCAGCTCTTTACCATTTTCGCTGCTATCATTTGGATAGAGCACCATGCTGATGTTTTCAGCAGAGTTTTTATTAGCAACCGCATCGGTATAGGAGCCAGCATTAAAGTCTTCTAAACTAAATTCATCCGTTGCTTCTGATTTCCAGAGGCGAAGTTTGTTGACGGTGCCATTTTTATAGCCTGGGATCGGTAAGTCGAATGGTACCGCTAAGACATCATTGGTATTCACCCAATTCGCTTGCAGATCATCGCTGCCTGTCTTTTTATGGAATTCAGTATGGCCGCCAAATTTAACGCGTTGGCTGAGTTCTGGTCGTTCTAATTCCCATGGGTTGCCATCACGCAGCCAGTGATCAGGGCTTTCTACTTGGTGGCCATTTTCAATGCCTTGTTGGAACATGCCGTATTCATAACGCAGGCCATAGCCTGTGACGGGTAATTGCAAGGTGGCGCAGCTATCAATAAAACACGCAGCTAGGCGACCGAGGCCACCATTACCTAAGCCGGCATCATGCTCTAACTCAGCCAGTTCTTCAAAATCAAGGCCAAAGTCATGTAGGGTTTTGCGTGCGGTATCATCTAATCCTAAGTTAAGCGCAGCATTCCCCATCGCGCGACCCATTAAGAATTCCATGGAGAGGTAATAGGCTTGTTTACCTTCGCTTTTGTGGTAAGCCTGTTTGGTTTGTTTCATCCGCTCGAATAAACGATCGCGGATAGACAGCGCAAGTGAGGTATAAATATAGTGTCCCGACACGCAACTGGCATCTTGACCGAGATGATCACCGTAATAGCGTTTTAGATCAGTGGTGAGTGCAGTTTTGTCCATCCCCAGTTTGGGGGTGTCAGCAATCGTAGAGTTAGGGGAGATATGGCAGGCATAGCGGAGACTCATGTGTTGTCCTCATAGACATTTTTGAGAACAAACAATTTCGCCTCATAGCGGAATTGGCTATGATTTGAGAGTTTATTTCTCAGGGTTTTTGTTGGTAAATAGAAATGAAGCCATCCCGATTCGGCATTTCGACCTTCGGCAATGTGTCGGCATTCATCACAGCATCTGTCGCTATTATATCATCTTGGCTGAGAATATAGGCGCTCAATGCATAAACTTCATCTGCGCTGAGGGAAAAAGGCGCTTGAATGGGCATGGAGCGGCGGATGTAGTCAAATAGTGTGGTGGCATACGGCCAATAGCTATTGACGGTTTTTTCGGGGTAATCATCGGTCAGTGAACCGACTTCGCCTACTAATGGCTCGGCGGCGCCGCCAATTCCTTCAGGACCATGACAGGCTGCGCATTGGTTAGCAAATATTTTGGCGCCTTGTGCGGCCGTACCGCTGCCCGCTGGTAAACCTTTGCCATCGGGTGCAATACTTAAATTCCATTGGGGTTGCGGGCTTAATTCATCTGCGGCAACACCGAGTTTGGGGCTATTTTTTAAATCATCATTTGCTTGGGAGGTGGAAAATGCCAAAGTCGCTATGATAAAGAGTATGAGCAGTAATTTATTCGTAGACATGATTAATATCCCCTTCTTCAGTAATTTCCCAGCTAACAATGGCGTTATAGTGGAAGAAGCCATGTTTACCTCGGCTTTCAACCAAGGCGGCGCGGGTGGGTTGCACATAGCCTGTTTCATCTGTTGCGCGGCTTTGCAGGATGGCATAGTCACCTTTCCAATGCCAAGGCAGGCTGAAGCGGGTAAAGGCTTTATCTAATATGGGGCCTTGTAGTGTCGCATCGATCCAAGTTTTACCGCCATCTGCAGACACTTCAACTTTGGTTATTTTACCGCGGCCAGACCACGCTAAACCGGTGATTTGATACACGCCTGGATTATCAGGTAAGGTCATCCCCAAGGAAGGCGAAGTGATTAAGGACTTCGCATCCATTTCAAAGGTAAATTGTCGCGCCTTTCCATCGGGCATAAGTTCGGTATATTGCGAGGTTTCATCGCGCGACATGGTGGGGGCATCAGTGAGTTTGAGTTGACGCAGCCATTTGATGTTGGTGATGCCTTCCCAGCCTGGTAAGACCAAGCGCATGGGATAGCCATTTTCAGGCCGGATCCGCTCACCATTTTGATAGAGGGCAAGAATGGCATCATCCATCAGTTTTTCGACGGGGATACTCATATTGAGCGCCGATCCATCAGCGCCTTCTGCGATCACCCATTTGGCGGCAGATTTTACCCCAGCTTCTTGCAACAATAATTTAAGCGGGATCCCGGTCCATTCGCAATTTGAAATCAAACCATGTGCATAACCCGCCTTGGTTTGGATGGGATTATTGCGCCAGCCGCTATTACTATTACCACCACATTCGATAAAACAGGTTCGCGAGATCATGGGGTAGCGTAGTAAGTGTTTAACCGAGAATTTAAGCGGCTGTTTGACTAAGCCATCGATAAGCAAAATATGGTTGGCAGGATCAATTTTTGGTACGCCATTATGGTGGCGTTCATAATGCAGACCATTGGGCGTAATTGTGCCTTGCAGTTCATGCAGTGGTGTCCAAGATACACCCGTGCCTAAGGCGGCTGAATTAGCAGAAACCCAACGGATAACATGCTGTTCATGTGGTGAAGGTTGGCCATAATTGGTGAATTCAGCCCCTGCGGTGCGCATGGCTTCGGGTAGGTTTTTGGGGAAAGTGTCGGGATCGTTAGTGATCTGTTTTTCTGGTTCTTCAGCCCAAATGGGTAGGCTAAGTGTGGCACTACTGGCGACTGCGCTACCTAAGATGGCGTGCTGGAGGAACCGGCGCCGATCAATGACTTGTTTGTTTAAGGTGGTGGCGAGGTCAGTTGTCGCCGTCGTTGGTAAGGTCATCGTTATTCTCCGGTTCAGGGAAAAACCATTGGTTCAGTTGATCTATGGCGGTCTCTTTTCCTGTGCGTTTAAGTGAAGAGAATAATTGCACGCTGGCATTCAGCGATTTTTCGCGTAGTTGCCTCTCCACTTGTAATTGCGCTGATTTTGCAGCACCACTTTTTAATTTGTCTGATTTGGTTAATAAGATATGGGCAGGTAAATTCGCATCTTGTGCCCATTCTAACATCTGAATATCAAATTCTTTCATAGGATGCCGCACATCCATCATAATCATCAGACCACGTAATGCGCGGCGGGTTTCAAGATATTTACCGAGCGTGGCTTGCCAACGGAGCTTGACTTGTTCGGGCACTTTGGCATAACCATAACCAGGTAAATCAACTAAAGAACGTGTGTCATCTAGCGCAAAGAAGTTAATCATTTGCGTGCGGCCGGGTGTTTTACTGGTGCGCGCTAAACTTTTTATATCGGTAATGGTGTTGATGGCACTGGATTTTCCTGCATTAGAGCGCCCTGCGAAAGCCACCTCAATACCTTGATCGGCAGGCAACTCATGCAGTTTTGTGGCGCTGATGATGTAATGTGCTTGGCGATAAAAAGGGTGCATACGGGTTCCTGAAAAGGTATCTAAATAGTGCAAGTAAGTGAGAATAAGGGTATCATACTGGGAGGGTGTAACTACGTTTTTAAGAGTCTAAGGGTAATTAGTAATGAGGAAAATAGCGGCAGTGATCGCGGTGTTGGCTTGGGTTGGGTGGCCAATAGCTTCGATAGCGACGGAGAGTGTGGCGGGAGATGCGGGTGTGGGGAAAGCAAAATCAGCAGTGTGTGCGGCATGTCATGGTGCGGATGGTAATAGCGCAACAGATGCTTTCCCTAAATTGGCTGGGCAGCATCAAGCCTATTTAGCTAAGCAAATTATGGAATATAAAGATGGTACACGTGAAAATGCCATGATGGCGCCGATGGTAGCAGCATTAGGTGAACAAGATATTGCTGATCTGGCAGCTTATTTTGCGAGCCAAAAAAGCACGCCAGGCGCGGTGAGCGAAGACTTGGTTGAATTGGGTAAACAGATTTATCGTGGTGGTAATAAAGAATCAAATGTGCCGGCGTGTATGGCGTGTCATGGGCCTAATGGATCAGGCGTGCCTGCTGCGGGTTGGCCAGCATTATCAGGCCAATATCCAGCTTACTTAGTGATGCAATTAAAAGCGTTTGCGACGGATGAGCGTTCAAATGATGCGAACAGCATGATGCGTGATATTGCGGCGCGGATGACAGATGAAGAAATGGCAGCGGCAGCGGCTTACGCTTCTGGTTTATAAAAAAACCATCAGGGACAACCTGAATGTACTCTTTTATTGAAGTAATAGGCCGATGAGTCGCCCCAGTTTTGCGCGGCGTTTGTTCTCGTTTCTCAGTACGATGGATCTGGCAATTACGCTCTTGTTGACGCTGGCGATAGCGTCGATTATTGGTACGGTTTTACAGCAAAATCAACCTTATCCTGACTATTTACTCAAATTTGGCCCATTTTGGTTCGATGTATTCGAGTCTTTGGGTTTATATGATGTATATAGCGCGGCCTGGTTTTTACTGATTTTAGTATTGCTGGTTGTTTCAACCTCGGTATGTGTGTTCCGCAATGCGCCGACCATGGTGCGCGAAATCTGGCAGTTACGTACACAGGTGCAAGCAAAATCATTGCGTGCGATGCAGCATCATGAGCAGTGGACGCAGTCTTCGGATGTTGAAACGCTCACCGCTCAAGCCCAAGCTTATTTCACGCAGCAAGGTTTTCGGAATAAAGTGGTAGCACGCCCTGAAGCAGGTGAAACACTTATTTCAGCCATGAAGGGTGGCATGAACCGAATGGGGTATTTGCTAACCCATTTAGCGATTATTGTAATTTGTCTTGGGGCATTGTTAGATAGCAATGTGCCGATGAAGCTAGCAAAGTGGCAGGGCAATTTGCAGGTTGAAACACGTGATTTATCGATTAGCAAGGTACCACAAGAAAGTAGATTAGCCGTTGGCAACCATGCCTTTCGCGGCAGTATCAGTATTCCAGAGGGGAAGTCTGCATCCGTGGCTTTTATTGGGTTGGAAGATGGTTATGTGATGCAGGAATTGCCGTTTAAGATCGCGGTAAAAGATTTCCGCATAGCGCATTATGCAACCGGCCAACCTAAATCATTTGAATCTGATTTGGTGATAACGGATCCTGAGTTAGAGAGTCCGTTAGAACAGACAATTTCAGTCAATCATCCGCTGAGTTATCGTGGATATACGATTTACCAAGCTAGTTTTGCAGATGGTGGATCGCTGTTGACGCTGAAACCGTGGGCATTATCTCAGGAAATTGGGCCATTTGATACGGCGTTTAATACAAAGGTGTTTGATAAGCAAGCAACAGCTTGGGGTAGCAATGCAGCACAATTAGAAATCACCAACTTTAGGGTGTTCAATATTAATCCGGATCCAACGGATGATGAACCTGGAAATATGCGTAATTTTGGTCCGACCATTAATTTTAAAATACGCAGTAAAACGGGGGAGGCAAGGGAATATGAGAATTATATGCTGCCTGTGCCGCGTGATGGGCGGGATTACTTTTTCAGTGGTGTGCGGGAGAACCCAAATGAAACTTTCCGTTATTTATATTTACCCGTGGATGACAATGGCAGTGTTGCGGGATGGGTAGCATTTGTTGGTGCATTACAAGACACGGAATTGGTCGATATGATTGCAGCAGAGATGGCGACCATTACCTTAAGTGACGTGACCACTGAAAAAGGCATATTACAGAAAAATCTACACAATTCCTTAGCCGCCTTGGTTGAGTTGTTTTTGCGTGGTGGTTTTTCAGAAGTAGGGCGATTTATCGAAGCCTCTTTACCTGAGGCAGATCGGGAAGCATTGGGAGCGGCATATTTAGCCATGTTACGAGAAATGCTAGGCCGCGTGTATATTCATACACTTGATCAGCCAGCGATTCAGACCATCACCGATCTAAATGATGAGCAGGTGTTTTTCTTACAAGATGCGGTGACTGCGGTAGGCGCATTACCGTTATATGGTGCGCCTGTTTATTTAGAGTTAACGGATTATACTCATATCCAAGCTACGGGCTTACAAATCGCCCATATGCCAGGGAAGCCGATTGTTTATTTGGGCTGCGCGATGCTGATTATCGGTGTGTTTTTGCTGTTTTATCTGCCACAACGCCGCTTCTGGCTTATCCTAAAGCCTGAGCAAAATGGGTGTAATTTATTATTCGCGGGTATGAGTAATCGCAACCCTTATGAGTTTGATAGTTTCTTTGATCAGACATATCAACAGCTAAAACAGGCAGTTGAAGGGAACTTTGATCCAGAAAAACGTTCGGAGAGCATGACATGAGAGAAAATACATTTACCTTACAACAAGGCAGCAGCCCCCTAGCGGTAATATGGGTTTGGCGTGGTTTGATGCTGGCGGCGGCGATATTACTGCTGACGTTATACGGCACAGTGCTGGATGGCTATGAAATTACAATTGTTGTGTTGGCAGCCGTTGGTTTGGCTTTTCTGGGGCAGAATTGGCGTGGATTTCGCTGGCATGCACTAATAACAGCCGTATTGAGTTTATGGGCAGTGAAACGCTACGGTTCGGATCTTAAATTAGCAGACACAGATTTCTTATTAAACTATTTATTGTCTAGCCAGTCAGCAATTATGTGGATGAGTGCTTTATTTTTAATGGCAATGTTGGCTTATTTTACAGGCTTGTTTATGCGTTCTGAGTTTTCCGACAAGGTCGGAACAGGCCTAACCTGGACGGCAGTCACCATGGGCATGATTGGGCTGATGGTGCGGTGGCGGGAATCGTATTTAATCAGCCCAGATGTCGGCCATATCCCCGTCAGCAATTTATATGAAGTGTTTATTTTATTTGCCGTGATAACGGCGCTGCTTTATTTATTCTATGAACGTCGCTATCAAACACGTGCATTGGGTGGCTTTGTGCTACTGGTGATCAGTATGGCTGTGATATTCCAACTTTGGTATACTTTTGGCCGCGGTGCGAATGAAATCCAACCATTAGTGCCTGCATTGCAAAGCTATTGGATGAAGATCCATGTGCCGGCTAATTTTGTCGGTTATGGTGCCTTTTCTTTGGCCGCCATGATTGGCGTGGCTTATTTGTTGAAAACGTGGCAAACCAGCTCTAATCCTCAAGGGGTGTTGGCAACCCGTTTGCCCTTGTTACCCGTAATGGATGATCTGATGTATAAGGCAATTGCATTGGGCTTTGCGTTCTTTACCTTGGCAACGATATTGGGCGCCTTATGGGCGGCAGAAGCATGGGGAGGCTATTGGTCATGGGATCCAAAAGAGACATGGGCGCTGATTGTGTGGTTAAATTATGCAGCATGGTTGCATATGCGGATGACAAAAGGCTGGCATGGTCGGCCGATGGCATGGTGGGCTATAATAGGCTTATTTGTTACCCTATTTGCATTTTTAGGGGTGAATATGTTTTTATCAGGTTTACATTCGTACGGTACATTATAGATTTTTTAAGTGTGTTAATAAAAAGGAAGAGAAATGAAAAAAGTAATTAGAAAAAGTTTGTTTTTATTGGTGGCATTCTGGTTGCCTGCCTGCAGCCAAGCAATGCCTGAGGCGTATATCGAAGGTACGCATTATTTGCCAACCGCACAGATAATGCCGACTAGTGAAGCAGACAAAGTCGAAGTGGTGGAAATGTTTTCATATGCTTGCCCGCATTGTTTTCATTTAGAACCCGCGATAGATAAATGGCTGGAGACACTGTCGGATGATGCAAATTTTGTACGCATGCCTGCTATTTTCCGTGATAGCTGGCTAACGCTGGCAGAAATATTTTATGCGTCGGAAGTGTTAGAGGTGCAAGAAAAATTACATCCACTTGTATTTGAAGCATTGCATATTGAAAAAAGACAATTTAAAAATGCAGATGCTTACCTAGACTTTGTGGCAGAGCAAGGCATTGATAGAGATGAATTTGAAAAGGCAATGAAATCTTTCTCGGTGCAAGGCCAAGTGAAAAAGGCGCTTGTATTTAGCCGCACATCAGGTATAACAGGTGTCCCGGCGATGATTGTGAATGGCAAATACATTGTGAGCGCAACAACAGCAGGCAGTGAAGCAGAGATGTTCAAAGTGGTTGATTTTCTTGTTGCCAAAGAAGTAGCTAAATAAAATAGCCCTACCGACAAAATAGAAAGCAGTGACTTTAACAGAAGTCGCTGCTTTTTTTTAGAGCGCGCTAGGTGCTGGCGAGTCTAATACTGTCTCCCCATCGTTGATAAGATAGACATCTTGGCGCAACAGGGTGTCATAATAGCGGCGGATATTACGCACATAACGCACAGGTTCTCCACCACGAGCATAGCCATGCTTCACGGTTTCAAACCATTCCCGCTTGCTTAAACGCGGTAAAAATTGTCTCACATCTGCCCATAGATCAGGATTTTTTCCACCACGGACAGTGAGTTTTCGAGCATCAAGCAGATGACCCAATCCAACATTATAGGCGGCTAAAGCCATCCAAGTACGATCAGGTTCAAGAATGTCTTCATTTAATCGATCACGAAGCTTATCAAGATAAGCAGCACCGCCTTGAATGCTCTGAAAGGGATCTTTACGATCAGATACTTTCATTAGCTTTGCCGTATTTTTGGTTAGCATCATCAGCCCTCGTACCCCTGTTGGTGAGACGGCATCTTTATCCCAGTGGGACTCTTGATATGCCATCGCAGCGAGTAATTTCCAGTCAAAATCAAATTCGGTTGCCGCTTGCTTAAAGCTAGCAATATATTGAGGTAAATGTGTTTGTAGACGGCGATGCAGTTTTTGGGCGTCGAGCTGGTCGAAACGGCGGATATGCCCATAATGTGCTTCCATTAACTGTTCTAACTCACCTGAGCCTTTTAGCTTGCTAAAGAAGGTTGCCAGTGCGGCATGAAGAGAGCGTTCTGAACTCTTGGGTAACGCCCAGGCTACGTCTTGTGGTTCGGTTAAATCAAAGGCCACGCGCAGTTCTGGAAACAGTACTTGATTGGCTGCAAGCTCATTCGAGTCCGCAATGGTGAAGTCAATTAGCTGGCGGTTAACGAGCTCTAACAAACCACTACTATCAAGTTCTTTATTCTCGGTCCAGTCAAGATCGGGGAATTCAGATTTAAGGATTTTCAGTTGCTCTACATGGCTACTATCCGCAACGACTTCCAGTTGACCAGGTTCAATTTGGCTAAGATCTTTTATTTTATCGGTGCCTTGGCGATAAACCAGCTGCTGTGTGACTTGCTGGTAGCTGGGGCCGAATTCAATTTTTAATTGTCTTGCTGGGGTGACGGTTAGCCCAGCTGCTGCAATATCTGCTTTGCCTGCTACAATTTGATCTAACATGGAACCCAGATTGTCAGGCACGATAATTTTAAGGTTTACATTCAAATATTCAGCAAAGCGCTTCGCCATCTCATATTCAATCCCCGCCAATTGATCTCCCTGGATATAATAGCTGGTGGGTGCATAGCGGGTGAGTACACGGAGTTCACCGCGTTCCTTAATTTCTTCTAGGTGAGGTTGTGCTTCACCACAGGCAACTAATAGTGTCATACTGATTAGTAGGGTAGAAAATAATCGCAAGCTACTCTCCTTTCTTGGCAACCAGATCTTAAATGCTAGCTTACCCCGATCGTATTTATTCTGCATGGGAATTTTGACAGAGATCAGGGGTGAAAAGTTCTATTAAGGAGACTGCGTGATGGTGTGCTTACCGTTTCTCACGGAAAAATTGGCGTAATAATTGGCTGCTCTCATCAGCGAGGATGCCGTGACGAACCTGAACTTGATGGTTGATATTAGGTGCATTAAATAGATCCAAGCTACTCATGACGGCGCCTGTTTTTGGTTCCATAGTTGCAAACACGAGTTGTGAAATACGAGCATGGATCATGGCACCTGCACACATAATACAAGGTTCTAGCGTGACATATAAGGTTGTGTCAGGTAGACGATAGTTTTGGATGTGTAAGCAGGCTGCGCGTAATGCTTGAATCTCGGCATGGGCACTGGGATCATGTTGGGTGATTGGACGATTCCAGCCTTCACCAATTATGTGATTATCTTGCACAATTAACGCACCAACAGGCACTTCACCTTCAGTCTGTGCACGTTCAGCAAGCTTGAGTGCTTGCGCCATCCAATGGGTATCGTCATTCATATATTATTTATAAATGTGGTAGGTGTTGTTCAATAAGCGAGAGTAGGCGTTTGCTGGCACCTTGGCTTTTGGCGATATGTTGCCGTCCCGCTTCACCCATCGTGCTGCGTAGTGCTGCATCTTGAAGCAATCTAATAACCGTATCAGCGAGGGAATCGGCATCATGTACTTCAATTGCGGCATTGGCATCAAAGAAATGACTGCTGATTTCAGTAAAGTTGAAATGGTGAGGGCCGGTGATCACAGCGCGACCTAAGGCGGCAGGTTCAAGTAAATTATGACCACCATGCGGAATAAGACTGCCGCCAACAAAAGCCAGATCACTGGCACCATAGAATAGGGGCAGCTCCCCCATCGTATCGCCTACTAAGATCGTTACTTCATCAGAGCAGACTGCTTCCGTACTCCGTCTAATCGTGTTAAATCCAGCTTGTTGGCAGAGATTAAATACCCGATCAAATCGTTCAGGGTGGCGTGGTACGAGAATAAGCAACACATCTGGAATGGTGGCGTGAATTTTTTCCATTGCTTGCAAGATCTGGCTTTCCTCTCCTTCATGGGTGCTGGCGGCAACCCACACTTGACGATGCGCAGACCAGAGGCGCTGAATAGCCGTACATTGCTCGGTGAGGCTAGCGGGCAGGTTAATTTCATATTTCAAGTTGCCTATGGCATGAATACGTTCTGGAGCCGCGCCCAACGCAATTAAGCGGTTACGATCGGTTTCAGTTTGTGTCGCAATTTTGGTTAAGCGATAAATGATGTCTCGACTGAAACCAGAAATATGCTGATAGCCACGAGCAGAACGTTCAGACATGCGCGCATTAGCAAGAATCAGCGGAATATTACGTTGATGACAGTTCGAAATAAGATTAGGCCAAATTTCTGTTTCCATAATAATACCAATGGCGGGGCGCATACGCTTTAGAAAACGCCGTACGGCAAAAGGCAGATCATAGGGTAGGTAATAATGGCTCACTTGGCCTGTAAAATGATGCAATACTCGTGCGCTACCCGTCGGTGTCATCGTTGTCACCAGGATTTGATATTCTGGATAATCGCGCTGTAATGCTTGGATCAGCGGGCGCGAGGCTTCCACTTCACCCACCGACACCGCATGACACCAAATAACAGGTCGTGGATCTGTGAGCTTGGGCATATAGCCAAAGCGTTCCCCCCAACGGTGCCAGTAAGCAGGCGCACGGAAGCCACGCCAAATAAGGCGGAGCAGGATAAGCGGTAGGCAGATAAAAAATAGGAGGGTATAAATATGCTTCAAGCGAGGTAACCAGATGAATAGTTTGGGTGAGAATGATAGCATAGACAGTCTGAATCATAATGATAGACCTATACACAAAATAGAATATGACAGTATTTAAATGCCAATATTTACACCCTAAGTTTTGGGGAACATGGCTCGTGTTAGGATTAATGCGGCTATCGGTTTGGATGCCGAAACCGATGCAATTAATACTCGGAAGGCTTCTCAGCATGATTATGCGGCCTTTCCTTGGTAAGCGAATTGCGATTGCCCGACGCAACTTAGCGCTGTGTTTTCCAGAGTGGACACCGCAGCAGCGAGATGACGTACTAGCAGAAAATAGCCGGATGGCGGGCATCATGATTATTGACATGGCGATCAGCTGGTGGGGGAGCGAGCAAGACTTACGAAAACGGGTTAAATTTGAAGGTTTAGCACATATAGAAAAAGCCTTGCAGCAAGGCAAAGGTGTTATCTTACTCACTGGCCATTTCACCAGCTTGGAGATGGGCGGGCGGTTGATGGCACTAGAAGTCCCCATTTACGCCATGTTTCGGCCAATGAAAAATGCCTTATTTAATGCAGTGATGGTTGCTGCACGTGAGCGGTGCCTAAAAGGCTTGGTGCCACAAGATAAACCCCGCAGTATGTTACAGGTATTGAAAAAAAATGCAGTGGTGTGGTATGCCCCTGATCAGGATTATGGTTCACGCCATAGTGTACAAGCCACTTTTTTTGGTGTGCCTGCTGCAACAGTGACCGCAACCAGCAAAATGGCGAAACTGAGTGGAGCGATCATCGTGCCCTTTATTCCCCGACGCGAAAAAGACGGTAGCCACACAATTACTGTCTTACCTGCTCTAAGCGATTTCCCCAGTGGCGATGATTTAGCGGATGCGCAGCGAATTAATGGGATTATTGAACAAGCTATCCGCGAGATGCCAGCACAGTATTTTTGGGTGCATCGGCGATTTAAGACCCAGCCAGAAGGGAAAGGACTGTTTTACAAATAGTGGAATTTAAGATTGCTTGGTAGCCGAAAGAATGGGCTTATTGCACAAGAAACTCTATAGGAAACATTTGTTCAGGTTCGGTATTAAAACTCATGGAAGTGGCGGCGATCCCTTTACTACCATTGTAAAAACTGACAGCCGCAAATGCAGGGCCCTTGTCATATTCTAAAATACTAAGAATATAACAACTTTTTGTTCCCAAACTTTTTGCACTCAGGATTGAAACAGAATTAATCTGTCCCAAAAACTGTTCTATTTGCTTCAAAATTTGAGCCCGATCCATTATGTTGGAATCATTTTCAAGCGGGCCATTTTTTAACAATTGCTTTATAAAGGTAGCCCCATCTTCCGATTTATAGGTCGTCACCGCTTGTTGGAGTTTTATTTTAGCGTCATCACAGACATTCCCAGCAATAACGGGGCTGCTGAAAAGGAAGGCTAGATATAATAAGAATAATTTGTACATAGTAAGAATTTTCGAAAGAAATTAATGAAATTCAGCTGAATAATAACTACAGCTTGATCGGATTGTAACACAGGCGGGTTCTAAATTTTCTCGTATCATTTTTAGCGTGGCACGGTTGTGAATTTCCAACTTAAACTCGGCAATTCAACTAAATCCTTGGTATGCATCCCGAAGAACTTGATTAAGTTATATGCAAGGATCCAACGAGTTGTTTACAGTTTTTCGGGATAAAATATAGTTTAACAGCATTTCATATGGCGCTTAACCGTGTAAAACTAAAATTTATTTACTTCTATCTGCTTGCTGAAAATGCTATCTTACAAGTGATGATCGTATCGTGATCTAGTGGAGGATAATTTATGTTACACAAATTTATGATTTTATGTGCCGTTATTGGCCTAAGTATGTCTGTGGTGGCTTGGGCGGAGGATTCGGAATTAGTTGAGCCACCGGCATTACCAGAGCGCTTGCAAAGTGGCGAGACGATTGAGCCGGAGATTAATATTATTCAGCATGATGATAAGGTGGTGGAAGAATATCGCCTTGGCGGCAAGTTATATGCGATTAAAGTAACACCGGTAAAAGGCCCCGTCTATTATCTAATGGATACGGATGGCGATGGCTCGTTAGAAACCACGCAATTTGATATTGGTGGTGGCTTATTGGTGCCTAATTGGATTTTATTTGAATGGTAAGCCTTCAACAATCTCAGGGTGATTGAAGGCTTAGGTTTAATGGTTATTGCATCTGTTTTTATAGGGAACAAGCGTCGTTAATGTCAGTTTATACAGAAGTAGGGCGTGATGCCTTGGTCGCGTTTTTAGCACGATATTCAGTTGGTGAGTTAGTGTCATACGCAGGCATTAGTGATGGGGTTGAGAATACCAATTATTTTGTCACGACAACAGAAGGCGAATATGTGCTGACGTTGTTTGAGCATCATGCCTTGAATGAACTCAGCTATTTCCTAGATTTAATGGCCTTTTATGCGGATCATGATATCCCTTGTGCCAGCCCTGTGATGGCTGAATCAGCGGTGTATGTGTCAATGTTATGCGGTAAACCTGCGGCATTGGTAAATCGGTTGAGCGGCTCGGGGATTGAAGCTATTCCGAGCTTGCAACAATGTAAAATATTGGGTGAAACATTAGGCCGAATGCAGTCAGTTGGGCTTGATTTTGGTGAGCGCCGCGAGACAACACGTGGCAGCCAATGGCGTGCAGACACTGTGGCGGCATTATTGCCTGTAGTGGATGCTGATTTGGCAGGTTTATTACGAGATGAATTGGCGGCACAGGCTGATTATGACGATTTGGACTTGCCGATTGGGGTGACCCATTCAGACTTGTTCCGCGATAACGCTTTATTTGATGGCGATAATTTGGCGGGGATTATTGATTTCTATTATGCCTGCGATGAATATTTATTATATGACCTCGCGGTGGTAGTGAACGATTGGTGTATGGGTGCCGATGGCGTGATGGATGATGTGCGTTATTATGCTTTAATAACCGCTTATCAAGCCGAACGTAGCGTTAACGATGCAGAACGTGCCGCTTGGCCAATCGCATTACGAGTGGCAGCGTTCCGATTCTGCTTGTCTCGTTTATTAGATCTGCATTCACCCCGCGAAGGGGAATTAACCCAAACCAAAGATCCCGCTGAATTTTTGGCGATTTTAGAACAGCACCGCCAAGGTGTGCCTGCGCTCTAAATGCGTGTTTTAATCATAAAGCTGACTTCCATGGGGGATTTAATGCATGCCTTGCCTGCATTAACCGATGCGGCACAGGCTTATCCAGAGATTGAATTTGATTGGGTGGTGGATCAGGCTTTTGCCGAGGTGCCGTTATGGCATCCCAATGTAAAGCGGGTGATTAAAACCGCACATCGTCAGTGGCGGAAAGCGCCGTTAAAATTTATTTTTGGTGATGGATTAAAGGCCTTCAAACAGCAGCTTAATCTGGCAGATTATGATGCTATTGTGGATTTACAAGGGAATATAAAAAGCGCCGTGGTGGGAAAATTACGCCGTGGAGATGTATCAGGTTTTGATGCAGATAGCTGTCGGGAAAAACCTGCGCATTGGGCCTATCAAGATCGTTATCCTGTGAGCACGGGGCAACATTCAATCCAAAGAATGCGAATATTAATGGCGCAAGCATTGCAATATAAGCTGCCAAATACCGCTGCGGATTATGGTGTTGATTTAAGCGGTTATGCATTGCCAAAGCTGGATTTTGAGCTGCCCGATAAATATTTATTATTTGTGCATAATGCCAGTTGGATAAGTAAAATTTGGCCTTTATCCGCATGGCAATCATTGGTGGGAAAAGCAGTTTCCCAAGGGTATTTTGTATTGCTGCCCTGTGGCAGTGATGCTGAATATAGGCGGGCACAGCAGATCGCCAGTGTCAGTACGAATGCCTATGCCCTCCCTAAAGTATCATTAAATCAGATGGCGGCGATTACACAGCACGCATCTGGCGCCGTCTGTAGTGATACCGGTTTAGCGCATTTGGCGGCGGTGGCGGGGACCCCGACGGTTACTCTTTATGGGGCGACAGATCCAACATTAATTGGTACCTATGGCAATAATCAGCAGCATATTAGCAGTGATTTGCTAGATCAATATTTAGAAACGGTGAATAGAAAAGATCCCATTGGGATGGAAAATATTACGGTAACCCAAGTTTGGGATAGACTAGCCAGCCTTTTACGCGCAAAATAGCCACTATGAAGACAATATCTCCCTCATTCCATACTGCAAAAATATTCGTTATTGGCGATGTGGTGCTTGATCGATTTTATTATGGCAAAGCTGAGCGAATTTCACCTGAAGCGCCAGTGCCCGTCGTTAATATTGAGCGGTTAGAAGATATACCGGGCGGGGCGGGGAATGTGGCGATGAATATTGCAGCATTAGGTGCGCAATGCCAATTAGCAGGGATCACGGGGCAAGATGAAGCGGCTGATGTGTTACAACAGCGTTTGAATTCAGTGGGTGTACGCTGTGATTTTTATCAAAGCACGCATGACACCATTGTTAAATCACGGATCATAAGCTCACATCAGCAATTATTACGTATGGATTTTGAGCAGCGATTCACAGCCGAAGATGCGGTGGGTTTAATGGCTGAGTCAACACTAGAAGATGTCGATGTATTGATTTTATCAGATTACAATAAAGGCACGCTAGCCGATCCTCAAGCCTGGATTAAGCAAGCAAAATCACAGAATATTCCCGTACTAGTCGATCCTAAAGGCACGGATTTTGGTAAATATCGGGGTGTAGATTTGATCACGCCAAATTTAACAGAATTTGAAACAGCCGTGGGCGCTGTGGAATCGGAAGCCGACTTGATTATAAAAGCACAAGATTTGATTGAGCGGCTGGATATTAAAGCAATTCTGATTACCCGCAGTGAAAAAGGGATGTCTTTAATTCGTCGAGATAAACCTGAATTTCATTTACCTGCGATTGCCAAAGAAGTCGCCGATGTGACGGGTGCAGGCGATACGGTTATTGCCACTTTAGCGGCCACATTGGCAGCAGGTGAAAATTTAGAAACCGCGGTCACATTAGCCAATATCGCTGCCAGCGTAGTGGTCAGCAAGTTGGGTACGGCAACCGTAAGTAGCCCTGAATTGCAAGTTGAACACGCACGCCATCAAGGCACGAATAATACCGATCACAGCATCGCCGGTGTAGTCAGCTCAGAGCAACTAAAATTAGCCGTCGAGCAAGCCAAACAGCGCGGTGAGAGAATCGTATTTACCAATGGTTGCTTTGATATTCTGCATGCAGGCCATGTCGCGTATCTTGAGCAAGCACGGGCGCAGGGCGATCGGCTTGTATTAGCGATTAATACCGATGAATCGGTTAGTAAATTAAAGGGTCAAGGTCGTCCAATCAATACAGCAAGTCGTCGGTTAGCCGTGTTAGCGGGTTTAGCATCCGTTGATTGGGTCACTTGTTTTGAAGGCGACACCCCTGAAAATCTACTGCGTGAGATCCAGCCAGATATCCTCGTTAAAGGCGGAGATTATGATAAAAAAGGCGTCGTCGGCTGGGAAATTGTCGAAGCCTATGGTGGCGAAGTCAAAGTGATGGGGATGACACCAAATTGCTCCACCACCGCTATTGTCGAGAAAATTAATGCGGATAAGCCAGAATAATTTATGGCAGATATGGATATTGACGATCTTAAAACCACATTAGATAAAGTCTTAATTGGTGAAAAAGGCACATTAGGCGCTGAAAACACGCCGACGGGTATTTTTAAGCACGCCACCAATGAAGTCGTTAACGTGACTGATTTAGGATTAGAAGGCGATATCCAAGTAGATAAACGCGTTCATGGTGGCTTTGAAAAATCCATCCATCATTATCCAGCGGAAAATTATTTACTGCTGCAACAAGCCTTACCACACCTAGCCGAAAAACTTATTCCTGCGACCATTGGTGAAAACTTTTCGACCACGGGGCTCACGGAGAAAAATGTCTGTATTGGTGATGTTTTCCAAGTAGGAACTGCCTTATTGCAAGTCTCTCAACCACGCAGACCCTGCTGGAAAATTAATCGGCGATATGGCAACGCCCATCTCAGCAAGTTTATTATGCAGCAAGGTATTGCAGGCTGGTATTATCGGGTGTTAGAGGCTGGAAAGGTTCAAGTTGGCAATGAAATGACGCTGGTGGAGCGCTTACCTGATGCTGTATTAATAGACGTTCTATGGCAGCGATTTTTTGAGCATGATAATGCGGCGGATAGGCGGGCTGATATGCAGGGTATTGCAGGTTTATCCGATGAATGGTTTAGATAGAGTATTATCTAAGTCATACGAAGCCAAGCTGGCTGCCGCCTTGATTTACGTGGTTTTTACGAGCGGTTGACTGGCTGTGTGGGTTACACCTAGGGTGTTTTATTAAAGGGTAGCGTCCCTGACGAATCCCCACGAAATAGGCAATAAAAACAATAAACTAACATATAAACAAAGGAACTTTCTCGACAATTGATGATCTGATCAGTTACCAGACATCACACATCAGAAAAAGCCGTGAAAGCAACAACTATTTTGAACAAGTTTTTACCAAATGTCACGCCTAATATGCATTCGGTTCGTAGAAAGTCACTTAATGCACTGTTGCATAGCCTAATATTAGGTGCCGATCTATCTGTAACCGGCTTAGGACGAAACATCATGAGTAAAACGAGTGAAAAGCACTAAATAAAACGTAGCATGCGCTTGTGTAGCAATCCACATTTACAATCAGAAATAAGCGCTATTTATTCATTGATGGCTCAAGGTTTGATAGCAAATCAATCTCAACCCATTATCTTAGTAGATTGGTCAGATCTCGATCCTCGAAAACAACATTTCTTATTGCGAGCCTCCGTTGCGATTGAAGGAAGAGCATTGACTTTATGGGAAGAAATACATCCTTTATCACGCAAAGAAAAGCCAGCAGTGCATAGGCTCTTTATGGCCAAATTAAAAGCCCTTCTACCAAGTAGCTGTAAACCCATTATTGTGACCGATGCAGGATTTCGCGTTCCGTGGTTTAAAATGGTCAAATCGTTGGGGTGGGATTATGTTGGCCGCGTTAGAAATAGAACATTTTGTAAAAATGAAACAGATGAAGAGTGGCATTCTATAAAAGATTTATACAATCTATCATCAACAAAAGAGAGGTCTCTTGGCCGCTATCAACTTTGTCGAAACTCTCCGATAAGCTGCCAGTTTATTATTTTTAAGAGTAAAGCAAAAGGACGACATCACTTTACTGCGACGGGTGATAAGCCGCGACAAGCAAAACCGTCACGTGTGCATACTGAGCGCGAAAAGGAGCCGTGGTTATTAGCGACTTCATTAGCTTTAGACACAGTTGAACTGGCAAAAAAGGTGGTTAAAATATACCATACCAGAATGCAAATAGAAGAGAGTTTTAGAGATCTAAAAACAGGATTAAATTTTAACGGCAGTAACACACGAACACGTGCATATTTATCCGTGTTGTTGTTGCTGGCGATGTTGGCACAATATGTTCTATATTTGCTTGGCCTCGCTGTTAAGCTCAGCAAGCAACATTTAAGGTATCAAGCTAATTCCATAAAAACAAAAACGGTTTTATCCTATCAATTTATTGGGCTAAGAGCATTTAAAGACCGATATTTAAAGTTAAGACAATATGACTGGCAAGCCGCAAAGCTAAAAATACAGCAGTTGATGCGGGAGCCACTGAATGTTTAACTATTTCAACTTTCGTGGGGATCGCTCAGGTAGCGTCCCTTCTGACCCCATTGATCCATTGTTCAAGTAGGTTAACTCGCCGTTCCCACCGCCGCTGGCGGTGGGAACGTCAAAATCAGCTGACGTTGGCAGATGTTAGATGAACTCTGATAAAGCACTGAACTTTGATAAAAAATGACCTTTGGAAACGAACTGCGCTGCCAACGGTCAGCTGGATTTTTTTGTTATAAGAGTATACCATTAAGTACCAATTACTGATACTTGAGGTGGCGATATGCCTAAAAATACTAGCATGACCCTTGGTGAACACTTTGATGACTTTATAGCTCACAAAATTGATGAAGGTCGTTTTTCTTCAGCAAGTGAGGTCGTTCGAGCCGCACTTAGAATGTTTGAAGACAACGAACAAAAAATAATGACTCTCCGAAATTTACTTGAAGAAGGTGAGCGTAGCGGTACTGCAGAGTACAGCTATGAAAGTCTCATGAATGAACTAGATGAAGATCTTGGTTAATGAGAAAATTTACGCTTACCAATAAAGCCAAGGCTGATTTGAAATCAATTGCTGCCTACACTCAGAGGCAGTGGGGTAAAGATCAACGTAAAACTTACGTACGGCAATTCGACGATACTTTTCATATGCTATCGGAAACGCCTGAATTAGGCAATAAGTGTGATTTTATTAAACAGGGATATCGAAAATTCCCAGTTTCTAGTCATGTTCTTTTCTATCACAACATTAGCCAGTCTGAAATTGAGTTTGTTCGTATATTACATAAGCGTATGGATGCTAAAATAAAGTTTGAAACCTTATAACGCCTGCTTCAGCTGACGCTTTCGGCGGTCAGCTGCATGCATTGGTTATGTGTGTTGCCACTCAAATTTAAAATCCGTATTCATAGCTTCAACCCAACCAGAAATTTTTTTACCAAACGCATTAATTGTAGCAATTTCTGATGACATAAAAAAATTGCTTGATGCCTTTTCTGGAGGCTCTAAACGATTGTCTATTTTTATTTCTAATGCTGCGTGTCCTACTGAATCTAGAACAATAGCCCTTAGTAAAAAGTAACAATAAAATTTTGGTTCTTTTCCGTATTCAAGGCTTACCACATCTGTTTGAGATTTTGGGAATGCCTGAAGCTGACTTCCAAAACTAGTTAAGTCATCAGGATACACATAGAAATCTTGGCGTGATACCTGCTTACCATTTGATGCCGTAATTTCTAATTGGAGCATTTCATCGCTATCCGTCCAGATTCGTATAATTTTAATATATGACATTTATTTATTTACACATAACGGCGAGTTAAGCGTCATCCTGAGGTGGGATTGGTTTTTGAAATTTTAATTTCACAAATCAATTTTACCTCAGGGCGTTAAGCTTTGCATGGCAAAGTGTCCGCTGGATGCGATTTTTAGCTGCTTTTTCTTGTATTAAGTAAATATTTACGCAATTTCCTTTCACTCCGCATAACGTAAAGTATAAAGACTTTATCACCTTCAATACGATAAAAAATACGACACGGATTTTCGATAATTTCTAAATATCTTGATTTTATAAACTCTGGTGGTTTACGCCCAGACTCTGGAAATTGTTCAAGACGATCTGTACTAGAGAAAACTTTTTGCACTAGATTAACTGCAGCACTTGGTTTATCAAATGTTATATATTCTGCTATTGCATCAAGGTCTGATAGAGCAGGCTCCGTCCATATTACTTGAGCCATTTACTCATTTTTTCTTTTGCTTCCTCTTGAGTATAAATACGGTTTTCTAAAACAGCCATTTCACCTTTGGCTATTCCATCCAAGATTTCCATTCGGTTTTTCATCATTTCATAATCTTGAACGTCAACAAGATATGCTGATGGTTGCCCATGTTCGGTAATAAGTACAGGCTCTTTTGAATCATGTAATTCAGCCAATATTTTGGTAGCCTGACGCTTTAATGTGGTAACTAATTCAATTTTCATAAAGTGATACTATACTATCACTTGTGTGTTTGCAAGTTTTTCCCAGCTAACGCCT
>DBOG01000028.1 GCA_002299915.1 Proteobacteria bacterium UBA652
GAGACGATGACAGAGAATGAGGTAGAAGCGGTATTAGGCCATGAAATAAGCCATGTGGCTAATGGTGATATGGTGACGCTATCATTAATTCAAGGAGTGGTTAATACTTTTGTGATTGTATTGTCACAATTAATTTCAACGATGGTAGATAGACGTGGTCGGCAAGGATATAATCAAGCAGGCTACGGATATGGCCGTGGTATTGCTTATCGGATCACCTATATGGCTACGCAGTTTGTGCTCGGGTTTTTGGCGACATTGATTGTACGGTGGTTTAGCCGCTGGCGCGAGTATCGCGCAGATGCCGGTGGCGCACAATTGGCGGGCACAGAAAACATGATTCAAGCGTTAGAGAAGTTACAATCTTTACAGCAACCCGCCCAACTTCCCGCTCAGATGCAGGCATTGGGTATTAACGGTGGTTTATTGGGGGCACTCGGCATGAAGCGATTAACCATGACACATCCGCCATTAACAGAGCGTATTCAAGCCTTACGCGATAGCCGTAGTATACGTAATCATTAGCGATTACTTTTTGAGGATCAGGCAAAATTTATGTCGCCTTATTCTAATGTTTAACCTAAGGAGCCTCTGATCATCAAGTCATGAACTCATATATTACGCACAGAATATCCAACTTCCGCGTTAAAAATCTTCGCAATAGCTCGCTATTACGCTCACTTTTTGCCTTGAATTTGAATATTCTGCACGCAATCTATTTCGTCCAGACTTGTTCAGAGGCTCCCTAAATAAATGAAGAGAACCATGCAACAAGATTACAATCCTGCTGAAATTGAATTAGAAGTTCAAAAATTATGGAAAGATAGCACTGTTTTTCGTGCGGTTGAAGATCCTAGCAAAGAGAAATATTATTGCTTGGCAATGTTTCCTTATCCTAGCGGGCAACTGCATATGGGGCATGTGCGTAATTATACGATTGGTGATGTGATCGCGCGATTCCAGAGGATGCAGGGTAAGAATGTATTGCAGCCAATGGGTTGGGATGCGTTTGGGTTGCCAGCAGAAAATGCAGCGATTAAAAACAAGGTGCCGCCTGCGGCATGGACCTATGACAATATTGATTATATGCGTGATCAATTACAGCGCTTGGGGTTTGGTTATGATTGGGATCGTGAATTAGCCACCTGTACACCTGAATATTATCGCTGGGAGCAGTGGTTATTTACGCGCTTGTTTAAAAAAGGTTTGGTTTATAAGAAAACAGCGGCAGTGAACTGGTGTCCCGTTGATAATACGGTGCTGGCGAATGAGCAGGTGATTGATGGTTGTTGCTGGCGTTGTGACGCTGTGGTCGAGAAACGTGAAATCCCGCAGTGGTTTATGAAGATCACGGAATATGCCCCTGATTTACTGAAAGATTTAGACCAGTTGGAAGGCTGGCCTGAACAAGTTCGCACCATGCAGGAAAACTGGATAGGCCGATCTGAAGGCTTGGATATTCAGTTCGATATAGTAGCGTCGGATGAGTCTATCGGTATATACACCACGCGTCCAGATACCTTGATGGGCGTGTCGTATTTGGCGGTGGCGGCGGAACATCCTTTGGCGCTGGCTGCAGCAGAAAATAATCCGACATTGATGGACTTTATTGCAGAATGCAAGCAAATGGAGACTTCTGAAGAAGCATTAGAAACGGCTGAGAAAAAGGGTGTTGATACGGGTTTAACAGCAATCCATCCCGTAACGGGTGATGTGGTGCCAGTATGGGCGGCTAATTTTGTATTGATGAATTATGGCACGGGCGCGGTGATGTCTGTGCCAGCACATGATCAACGTGATTATGAGTTTGCGAAAGCGTATGGCTTGCCGATTAAACAGGTGATTGAGCCAGCAGGGTCAGAAGAATGTGATCTAGGCAAGGCTGCCTTTACGGAGAAAGGTAAGCTGTTAAATTCGGGCGAGTTTGATGGGCTGACTTCTGCAGATGCCTTTGGTGCCATCGCGGATTTTGTGGAGAAAAATAATAAAGGCCAGCGCCAAGTGAATTATCGCTTGCGGGATTGGGGCGTGTCGCGTCAACGTTATTGGGGCACACCGATACCTATTATTAACTGTGAGAAATGCGGATCAGTAGCCGTGCCTGAAGCAGATTTGCCGGTGCGTTTGCCGGAAAATGTGATTGTAGATGGTTCGGGTTCGCCAATTAAATCAATGCCTGAGTTTTATAAAGTGGCTTGTCCGACTTGTGGTGGCGCTGCAGAACGTGAAACGGATACTTTTGATACTTTCTTTGAGTCTTCTTGGTATTACGCACGTTTTACCTGCGCAGATAATAATGAGGCGATGTTAGATGAACGGGCCGATCATTGGTTGCCGGTTGATCAATATATCGGTGGGATTGAGCATGCTGTATTGCATTTATTATATGCGCGTTTTTTCCATAAATTAATGCGCGATGAGGGCTTGGTCTCTGGAGATGAGCCGATTAAGAATTTATTGACGCAGGGCATGGTGTTGAAAGAAGGCACAAAGATGTCTAAGTCAAAGGGTAATACGGTTGATCCCAAAGGCCTAATCGATCAGTATGGTGCAGATACAGCACGTTTATTTATTATGTTTGCTGCGCCACCCGAGCAGTCATTAGAGTGGTCTGATAAGGCGGTGGAAGGGGCGAGCCGGTTCTTAAAACGTCTATGGAAGGCGGTGTATGAGCATGTAGAAGCGGGTGAGGTTATTGCTTTAGATAAAAGTGCTTTATCTGATGAACAGCAAGACATGCGGAGTAAAACGCAGCAAACTTTGCAAAAAATGGGCGATGATATTGGTCGTCGGCATACATTTAACACCGCGATTGCGGCGGTGATGGAATTAATGAATAGCTTGGCTAAGTTTGAAGATGACAGCCCGCAAGGGAAAGCGGTTCGGCAAGAAGCCTTGGAAATCGCTGTATTGACCTTATCACCAATTACGCCGCATATTTGCCATGTATTATGGCAGGCATTGGGGCATAATGAGGTGTTGGTGTCGGTATCTTGGCCTGATGTTGATGAAAGCGCGCTAGTACAAGATAATATTGAACTCATGGTGCAAGTAAATGGTAAGCTACGATCAAAAATAAAAGTGGCTGTGGATGCGGATAAAGCGTCAATTGAAGCTTTAGCCTGTGCAGATGAAGCCGCGCAGAAGTTTATGGAAGGCAAAACAATTCGCAAAGTGATCGTGGTGCCGGGTCGATTAGTGAATATAGTGGTTGGATAAATTTAGGAGTAAACGATGCGTCAATTGGGATGGATGTTATTAGGCTTGGCTTTAGTTGTTATGGCTGGTTGTGGGTTTCATTTACGAGGCGCAGCAGATTTGCCGGACAGCATTAAAACATTGTTTATACAGGGCATTGATTTAAGCCAAACGCGTGGTCGAGCATTAAAAGAAGGCTTAGAAAATAACGGGGTCACCGTGGTGTCTCAATACCAAGCAGGTCAAGCGGTAATGACGATTACTGAGAATATTCAGGAGCGCCGGGTATTGTCTGTGGGGTCGGATGCAAAAGTGAGTGAATATGAGCTGTATAGTGCCTTACGGTTTAGCCTTACCGATGGGCAAGGAAAAGCGTTATTAGCAGATCAATTAGTTGAATCTCAGCGTGATTATCAGTTTGATCAAACGCAAGTATTAAGTGCGGATGAAGAAGAACGATTGTTGCGTGAGCAGATGGATCAGCAGTTGGTGCAGTCGGTATTACGTAGACTCTCCGCCTTGAAATAAATGAGAATAAACGCAGATGGACTGGCTTCACAATTAACAGGTGATTTATTGCCGGTCTATTTAGTGCATGGCGATGAGGGCTTGTTGGTAGAAGAGGCGAGTGATTTAATTCGACAAGCGGTGCGTGAACGGGGGGCGAATGACCGCCAAGTATGGCATGTGGAAGGGCGATTTAAATGGTCGGAAGTGGAATGGGAAGAGCAATCTATGTCCTTATTTTCCAGTCAGCGCTTATTAGAAATTCGCCTACCCACGGGCAAACCAGGTAAAGAGGGCAGCGAGGCACTGCGCGCTTATGCCAGCAATCCACCACCAGATACGACCTTACTGATTATTAGCGGCAAAATTGATAGTCGCTCTCAAAAAGCAAAATGGTTTACAGAAATAGATAGCTTGGGTGCAAATATCTCTGCCAGGCCTATTGATGCGGCACATTTACTCCAATGGTTAATACACCGTGCGCAACAACGCGGCTTGACGATCGAACGGGCGGTTGCCAATTTATTGGCTGAACGGGTGGAAGGTAATTTATTCGCGGCGGCGCAAGAGATAGATAAGCTGGCATTACTTTGCAGCGATGGACAAGTTGATGAAGCTGCTGTGCTAGAATCAGTGGCTGACAGTGCGCGGTTTGAAGCCTTTGGCGTGATTGATACAGCGTTTTCAGGTCAGCCTACAAAAATCCCACGGATGTTGGCAAAATTACGCGGTGAAGGATTGGATATATTGGCTGTGTTTTCAGGTATTTCATGGTCAGTGCATCGTGCTGTGGAAATGGCAATGGCAATGGCTGCAGGCGCACAGATGGAACAGGTGTTTTCTCAGCATCGTATTTGGGATAATAATAAAGCGGTGATGTGGCAGGTATTGAATCGACACCCACCGCAACAATGGCAAAGCTTTTTGCAACAATTATCGCAGATAGATCGGGCGGCAAAAGGCAATTTAAAAATGTGTCCATGGGAACTTCTACAAGGGCTCTGCTTACAAATTGCAGGTGTAAAACATTAAAAACAACTGAATAAAAAAGACTAGGATTGAGGTGGATATAAAACAATATATGCAGACATTGGGAGAGCAAGCGCGGGTGGCAAGCCGTGCTTTATCTCGTGCGGGAACCCATACAAAAAACCAAGCGCTACAAGCGATTGCAACTGAAATTCGTAAGGCAGCAGACACCTTGAAAGCTGAAAATGCACTGGACTTGGCCGCGGGTGAAGAAAAAGGCTTAGATGCCGCTTTACTGGATCGGTTGGCATTGACTGATGATCGTATTGAAGGCATGGCGGAAGGTTTAGAGCAAATTGCCGCGTTACCTGATCCGATTGGCGAAATTAGCGATATGAATTATCGGCCTTCTGGTATTCAACTAGGTAAGATGCGGGTGCCATTGGGAGTGATTGGGATCATTTATGAATCGCGGCCTAATGTAACGGCGGATGCGGCAGGCTTATGCTTAAAATCGGGCAATGCCACTATTCTCCGTGGTGGCAGCGAAGCGATGCATTCTAATCAAGCGATTGCTGCCTGTATTCAGCGTGGATTAAAATCAGTAGGCTTGCCTGAAACAGCGGTGCAAGTGGTGGAAACAACCGATCGGGCGGCAGTGGGTGAGTTGATTACGATGCCTGATTATGTCGATGTGATTGTGCCTCGTGGGGGAAAAGGCTTGATTGAGCGGATCAGCAATGATGCCCGTGTGCCTGTGATCAAACATTTGGATGGTATTTGCCATGTGTATATTGATGCAGAGGCAGATTTAGTGATGGCGGCTGATATTGCCTTTAACGCTAAATGTCACCGTTATGGCGTATGTAATGCGATGGAAACCTTATTGGTGGATGCTACCGTGGCGAACGATATTTTGCCTGTATTAGCGGCACGTTATGAAGCGGAAGGCGTGGAACTGCGCGGCTGTGATCAAAGCCGCAAAATTTTGCCTAATATCAATGCAGCGACCGATGAAGATTGGGCAACGGAATATTTGGCACCTATTTTGTCTATCCGCGTGGTCGATGGGCTAGATGCGGCAATGGATCATATTACGGAATATAGCTCAGGCCACACAGAAACCATCGTAACGGAAAATTATGCCCATTCCCGCCGTTTCCTTGCCGAAGTGGATTCGAGTTCGGTGATGGTGAATGCCTCAACCCGATTTGCCGATGGCTTTGAATATGGTTTAGGGGCTGAAATTGGTATCTCTACGGATAAGATCCATGCGCGTGGGCCAGTAGGATTAGAAGGCTTAACCTCGCAAAAATGGATTGTATTGGGAACAGGACAAACCCGCAGCTAATGACCAATGCGATTGGGATTTTGGGCGGTACATTTGACCCTGTTCATTTTGGGCATCTCCGATCGGGATTAGACGTGGCGGAACAGTTCGATTTGGCTGAAATTCGGCTGATTCCTGCTGCCAGACCACCCCATCGTGGGCAACCACAAGCCACAGCAGAACAGCGCCTTGAGATGCTTGAGTTAGCGGTGGCAGAGAATAAAACGTTTGTAATCGATGATCGAGAGCTACATCGTCAAGGTAAATCCTACACGATTGACACTTTGCTCAGCCTGCGTCAAGAATTTCCGAATAGTCCGTTATATCTTATTTTGGGTACAGATGCTTTTTATGGTCTAACCACCTGGCATCGCTGGCAGGAATTACTGGATTTTACCCATATTATTGTGATGACACGACCCGGTGAGAAAACAGTCATGCCCACCGCATTGGCTGGTTGGCAGATAGTAGATGCCAATAATATTGACCCGACGACGCTGACAGGTAAGGTCTATCGCTGCGATGTAAGTCAATTAGATATTTCAGCAACGCAGATCCGCACATTATTGGCAGATAATAAAAGCCCACAATTTCTATTGCCAGAGGCGGTTTTATCTTATGCACGAGCAGAAAAAATTTATTAGCCGATGCCAACAGATTTTGATCGTATTATAGATAGAACAGGCACCGCCAGCCTAAAATATGATGCCCGCAAGGCCTATTTTGGGACAAAGGATGTGGTGCCACTGTGGGTGGCTGATATGGATTTTGCTACCGCACCGATGGTGGAAGCCGTATTGCGAGAAAGGGCGGCGCATCCTCTCTATGGCTATACTTTATTTCCAGATAGCCTCTTTACGGCGATGCAAGATTGGTTTCAGCAGCGGCATGGCTGGGCTATTCATCGTAAATCAATTTTAATGTGCCCGGGTGTAGTGCCTTCTATGCATGCGGCCATTGAAGCGTTAACAGAAGTTGGCGATAAGATTATTGTGCAACCGCCGATTTACCCGCCATTTTTTGCAGCGGTGACTGAAACAGGTCGAACCCTCATTGAAAACCCATTGAAACTGGCAGCAGGGCGTTATCAGATTGATTTTGAATATCTTGAGCAGTGCGCGGCATCAGGCGCCAAGCTCTTATTGTTCTGCTCGCCACATAACCCCGTGGGTCGGGTATGGCAGCGTGCCGAGTTGGAAGGGGTGTTAGACATTGCCCGACGTTATGATCTTACGATTGTTTCCGATGAGATCCATGCCGATTTAATTTATCCTGATTACCAACATATTCCATTGGCTACACTGGCTGATGATGTATCAATTATTACCGCTGTTTCACCCAGTAAAACGTTTAATATTCCTGGATTGGGATTATCGAGTTTAGTCGCCAGTGATCGCCAGCAATGGCAAGCCATTAAAAAAGTGCTAGATGGTTGGCATGTGAGCACCAGCAACCCGTTCAGCGTGACGGCGTTTATGGCTGCTTACCAAGGTGGGGCAGCATGGCTAGATGAGTTGATGATCTATCTGGATGAAACACGGCAGCAAGTAACTGACTTTATAAGCGCTGAATGTTCTTGGATTAAAGTTATCCAATCAGAAGGGACTTATCTGCTCTGGCTAGATTGTCGAGAGTTGGGCTTAGATGATGACGCACTGAAAACTTTTTTCATTACGCAAGCTAAAGTGGGGATGAATCCGGGGATTAGTTTTGGGGAAGCAGGCCGTGGGTTTATGCGGATGAATATTGCAGCGCCGCGCTCTGTTATTATGGCGGCTTGTGAGAGTATTAAAGCAGCATTGCTAGCGATAAAATAATGCACGCGACCACCTTGAAATCAACAGCAATAAAAGTATGTATTGCGATTACCCTGTTATGGCTCGTTAAAGGCGCTGAATTACTTTTTGAATGGGATTTTCGAGGTTATGGTGTCAAGCCTAGAGAATTGACTGGTTTGATAGGCATTGCTTTAGCCCCCCTGATTCATGGTTCATTTGAACATCTGTTTGCCAATACTTTACCTTTATTTGTATTAGCTACGGCGCTATTTTATGAATACCCAAAATCAGCCAAGCCCGTGTTGGCGATTATTTATCTTGGTTCGGGTATCGGTGTGTGGTTATTTGCACGAGAAGCGACGACGCATTTCGGAGCAAGCGGATTGACCCATGGGATGATGTTCTTTCTATTCTTTATCGGTGTGTTTCGCCGAGACAAACCCGCGATGGCGCTCGCCATGATGGTGTTTTTCCTTTATGGCGGCATGCTGTTAAGTATCTTACCGCGAGAGGAATATATCTCTTTTGAATATCATTTGTTTGGTGCTTTGATGGGCTTGATTTGTGCTGTAGCTTATCGAAATAGAGACCCAAAGCCGCCTGAGAAAAAATATAGTTGGGAAGAGGAAGAAGATGATGATTTCCAGGACTAACCGTCATCAGATCCAAGTTAATTTTAATCCCGCTCAAAAAACACCTTATGCAACAATAAACCCGCCACAATGGATACAAATACAATCAGCGGTTCGCTTAGGTTAAAACCATGGCTTAGGTTGGCAACAGCAGGGCCAGGACAATAGCCTGTTATGCCCCAGCCGAGGCCGAAGAGGATAGCACCGAGAATTAAAGGTTTATCAAGCGTGATATTAGTGGGTAAGTGGAACACATCATCGAAGAAGGGTTTAGTACGCTTTGGGATAAAGTAAAATGCGAGCGCAGCGACGCAGAGCCCGCCCGCCATAACGAAGGCAAGACTGGGATCCCAATGTGAGTCAAGTGTTAAGAAACTAATAACTTTTTGCGGATCGGTCATCTCTGATAAATCTAAGCCGACACCAAAAATAATGCCGCTTAATAAAGCGATAAGTATTAATTTCATCTTAAACCCCTAGTAATGGGCGGATAAAGGTGGCGGCAATCATGCCAGAACCCATAAAAACGAGGGTGGCAACAATGGAGCGCTTGGATAGACGTGCAATCCCGCAAATACCATGACCACTGGTGCAGCCATTGCCCATTCTCGTACCAAACCCAACTAAGACACCACCGATGATCAGAGGAATTAAGGGAAGTCCGCTATCGGGTATTGAGGTATAGTGTTCCCAGCGATGAAATAGCATGGCACCCAAGACAACACCAATTAGAAAGGCAAACCGCCAATATTTTTCAAACAGATCGGCATTGATTACGCCTGCCATCATGCCTGAGACGCCCGTGATCTGGCCTGCAAAAAGCAAGATGAGTGTAGCACTGAGGCCGATAAGGGAGCCACCAAGAAAGCTGGTGAGCGGGGTGAAGTTTTCCATTATTATTGAATTCCTAGTTAGTTTTTAAGTATAAAGCCAGCGATCATGCCGGCAACGGCAATTTCAATCCAGCTTGCGAAGAACCAGCTAACAGCCAGGTTGAAAGGGATCGGCATATAAACATAGGAGGCAAATGCTGATACAAAAGCGACGCCAAATCCTAAAATAAGGCCAAATTTTATACCGATGGCTTGTGATTTAGGGGACACAAAATAGGCATATAATATGGCGATTGAGGCAGCAAATACAAGGCTAGTAAGATACATTAGACCGATATTCATTTCTTCAACAGGTCGCCAGAGTGCGGCAGTGGCTTGGTAAGTGGATTGCAGCAGAACATTGTGGATCACAAAATCCATTAAAGACCAGACGATAAAGATGACGATAGCTGTGAGTGCAGTACGCTTGCCCATAATCATTCTCCTAATATGAAACGATGGAATAGCGTCAAGATACCATAAATTGGAGAGGCATCAGAAAAATAATAAGAGGCGGGCTACATTAAGGTAAAATAGATCATTGCTTATTTGGAGTTGTACATGCAGATTGAACAGTTAAAGTTATTGGTGATTGACGCGCTGGAAGATATTAAGGCGGAAGACATTCAGGTGCTAGACGTACGTGAGATGACAGATATCACTGATTTTATGATTATCGCCAGTGGTAAATCCTCGCGGCAAGTGAAAGCATTGGCAAATTCAGTGATTCAGGCGGCGAAAGCAGCCGATGTAATGCCACTGGGTTCAGAAGGCGAAGGTATTGGCGAATGGGCGTTGGTCGATTTGGTGGATGTGATTGTGCATATTATGTTGCCAGATGTGCGCGAGGAATATAGTTTGGAAAAACTATGGAGTGTGCCTGCGGCAAAAAGAGAAGCATCGGACTCGGCAAGCTAGGATGAAGCTCAATCTGCTGGCAGTGGGCACCAAAATGCCAGCATGGGTAACGGCAGGCTATGAGGAATATGCCAAGCGGATGCCCCGAGATTGCGAATTACAATTACATGAAATCGCACCTGCGAAACGCGGTAAGAGCGGTTCAGCTGCACAGTGGATGCGAGAAGAGGGTGAACGTATTATGGCGGCCATTCCAAACAATCATCATGTGGTGGCGCTAGATGTGAAGGGCAAATCTTGGACGACGGAAGATCTAGCACAGCAACTTGAAAATTGGCAAGCTGATGGTCGGGATATATCGCTCGTGGTCGGTGGGCCTGATGGATTAGCAGACGCTTGCTTACAACGCGCTGATCAGAAATGGTCTTTATCTGCGTTGACCTTGCCGCATCCGTTGGTGCGTATTGTATTGGCTGAACAGCTATACCGCGCTTGGACAGTAACGCAGAATCATCCTTATCATCGTGCTTAATGAAATTTTCTGGCCTCTATTTAACCTGAACTCTGGATAAGAGTAGGCAGCAATATTATAATTTACAATAACTTATAAACAATAACTGTCCCCGAACAGATGTAACCCACGCATATCCAAAGAACCAGTACATTTATTTTAGTGGGTATCAAGGCAGGTTTACGTAGCAATAGCGAGCTATTGGGAGTAATAAATCTAACGCGGAGAGCCGCTAAAAGAAATGTGCTGGATGGCTGAGCTTATCCAGAGTTCAGGTTATTTAGCCTCTGGTTCGCCCCGACGTGCTGGATTTCCCTCCCTCTATCGGACGCTCATCCCACATTTGCCATCTGACTTTCATATGCCACAGGGCTGATATTTCCTAAGTGTTGGTGACGGGACTTATTCATGCTTAATAAAGGTGAAAGCCAGGTGCGTTACTGCAAAGTAACGCTTGGTGTTTAACATGTTTCTGGGTTAAGCTATACGCTCACTTCCCCAAGGTGTTTAACGATCATGATTGTAAATGGAGAGCTTCTTCTCGTAAGCGTTAGTGTGTTTAGGCTTAGCTGTTTATTGCGTCATGCGCTCTCTTCCCTCATTGGGAATCCCTACGCATGAGACGTTGTACCGATTTAGCGCAATATCGCCACCAGTCAAAAAAAAAAACAGCATTAGCTCACGCTGAGATGCCGACTACTCGCAATTTTCGAGATCAATATTTTCATGCCTTCTATCTACTAGGCTTATTCGCTTGTTTTTGCATAACTTTACTACCGACGATTGCAGCAAGTTCCGTGTGTGCAGAAGTTCGGATTGAAATTAGGCAAAAACTTTCTTTTGAGCGTCAAGCATTTGATGCTGTATTAAAAATCAATAATGGCCTGCCTGATTTAGCCGTTGAAAATATTGGGCTCAATTTATGGTTTAAAGATTTGGATGGTAATACTGTATTGGGTACGACCGATGCAAACGATACCACCGCAGCTTTTTTCTTACGACTCGATGCACTAAATGATATCAGTGGCATTGATGGAAATGGCCAAGTGGATCCTGAGAAAACAGGAGAAGTAAGGTGGTTGATTATCCCGACACCAGGCGCAGGTGGTGCTACGCCGGCAGGTCAAAGCTACCAAGTGGGTGCGGATCTTACCTATACCATTGGCTCAGAGACAGAAACCGTTAATGTTGTCCCCGAAATTATTACAGTTAAGCCATTACCACAGTTAACCCTAGATTATTTTCTTCCCCATGATGTTTATGCCGATGATCCGTTGACAACACCTGTTGAGCCTATTGAGCCATTTACACTGGGCGTTCGTATTAAAAATAGTGGTGGTGGCGCCTCCAATGCAACAACGATCGAATCAGCGCAGCCCACTATTGTTGATAATGACCAAGGCTTACTGATTGCGTTTAGAATCATAGAGAGCTACATCAATAATGATCCTGCGAGCAAAACATTGTTGATTAACTTTGGTGATATTGAGCCAGGAGAAAGCAAAATTGGTCGTTGGAATATGACGACGACGCTAATGGGGCGTTTTACTGATTTTGAAGCAGAATTTACGCATTCAGATACATTAGGTGGTGCGGCAACTTCTTTGGTACAAGCGGTGAATACACATGTGTTGGTTAATGACGTAAAAGTTGATTTGCCAGGGCGAGATAATGTACGTGACTTTTTAGCAGTAGGGGGCAGTAGCTATAAAGTCTATGAATCTGATGGCACAGACTCAGAGGTGATTGATCAGTCTGCTAATGCACAATTACAAATGCAGGGTAATGGACATTACAATCTTAACTTTCCAGCAACCCCTGGATTTAGCTATGTCAAATTAGTAGATACGAATAATGGCTTACTGTTACCAGGGTCAATGACACGTTCAGATGGAAAAGTTATTCCATCTGAAAATATTTGGCTGTCCAAAACACGTAATGATGACGATACGTTTTCATATTTCATCAACTTCTTTGATACCGATAGTACAGGTGAATATGATTTTGAATTGGCAGCATCTGAATTGGTCTCTGTTAGCGGCATCGTATTCGATGATCTCAATAAAAATAATACATATGATACTGGTGAACCTGGTATTGGCGTCGTGCCTCTTTACCTAACGGGCACAGATAGCATGGGGCAAGGCGTCAATAGTACGGCTTATACCGATGAGGATGGTGGCTATAGCTTTATTAACTTACAGCCAGGGACTTACGCACTAGAAGTGGGTACAACGCCCAGTAGAATTGATGGCGTACCGATGGTTGGTTCTGCAGGGGGAGACGCAGAGAGTAATATGATTACGGCCATCTCACTGGCAGTAGGCACAGATGGGATAGATTACTTCTTTGCCAAACAATTACCAGAAGGCAATGACGATGCAGCTGATGTTGCCGTCGTGCTAAGTAGCAGTGCCAGTCAAATTGGTTTGAATGAACAAGCTACACTCACGCTCACGGTGCAAAACCAAGGGCCTGCAATTGCGGAAGGGATCAATACAAACTTTGTGCTGCCCGCAGGATTGACAATTATTTCTGCCATCCCATCAACAGGATCTTACGCTGGCAACATATGGCAAGTTGATAACTTGGTATCCGGCGCCTTTTCAGAGCTGGTCATAGTGGTGGAAGCAAGTATTGTGCAGCAATATGATTTAACGGCAACGGCTAGCAGTCAAAATACAGATCTTAACCAAGTTAATAATGTTACCAGCCTCGTACTGAATGGAGATGCTCCGGGAGATGCTGATGTTCGGATCAGTGTGACAGCAAGCCATTTAATATTAGCCACAAATGACCAGGTAACATATACCATTGATGCGGCTAACTTTGGCCCCGATACAGCGACAGGCTTGGCATTGACTATTACAAACCCTGCAAACCTCGGCGGCACAACAATCACCCCAAGCACGGGTAACTATGCCGCAGGAGAATGGACGGTTGGCAACCTAAACAACGGTGATGCAGCTTTCTTAACGATTCAAGGAACATTATTAAATGATCAGCCTGCAACCTTAGCTGCGGTTATCAGTGCTATTGAAACTGGAGATCCGAGAGCAGATAATGATAATGCAGCCGTCACCGTGAATGCCAGTGGTGTACCGACAGATATTGCATTAGATATGGCTTCTACCCAAACACAGCTTACGGTGAATGCAACAACAGAACTTACCTATACCGTTAGTAATCAAGGTGTAAATCCAGCGGCTGAATTGGTAATTGTGACAGGGCTAGCAGGGCACACATCAATTCACTCAACAGCATCTAATGCGAGTGTGGGCGCTTATAATACAGCAAGTGCACAATGGCTAATTCCAGTGTTGGCTGCTGGTGAAATAGCAGAATTAACATTAACGGTTCAGGCAGTCTCTACTTCCCCAACGATCATTATTGGCCAAGTGGCTGCCACAACAGCAGATCCGAGTTTGGCGAATAATGAAGCACGTATTGCATTGAATGACCAGCCGCGCCAAGCCAATGTAGAGATAAGTCAAACAATTGATAAGCCACAATTGCAAATAGACGAAATAGCGACAGTCGTGGTTTCCGTGACAAATACGGGCCCTGTTATTGCGGATAGTGTGGTAGTCTCAGATTATATTCCTGCGGGAATAGACCTGGTGAATGCCAGCACATCGGATGGAAATTTCAACGTAATCAATAGCATATGGTCAATTGGTAATTTAGGCGTGAACCAGACGGTTACGTTGACTTTGGAGCTCAAACTCACTGCGAGCGGTCATTATCAACATGCTGTCCATGCCAGTGCCAGCGTGGTTGATCCCATTTTATCAAGCAACCAGTCAAGTGTCGAATTAGGAAGCAGTGAATTTGTATTGGGTGATAGTACGGGAGATGGTTTAGTCACAATTCAGGATGTGATTTATACTATCAATCTTATATTAGGCAATGACAGTAGCTTCCCCATCAATGGTGCTGATATCAATGGTGATGGGGAGGTGACGATTCAAGATATCATTGCCACGATTAATCTTGTCTTGGCAGGGCCGTAACCCATGAATAAAATGGGAATCACGCTACATTTTTGTGTAATCAGCCTGCTCTTGGCGATTGCATCATCATCATCGGCGACACAAGATACCTCACCACCTGCGAGCAGCGTTATTCCTTCAGCTGCAGATTGCATGCAAGCAAAAACATTAGCAATGCTCAGTGCAGAACAGGATGCATTTGTAGGCTTAACAGGGCAGAGTTCCAAAAATAACATAACACCAGACGCTGTGTATTCCCATCGTATTGTAATTGCAGATCTGGATATTGCGACCGCGACACTGATTGATATACGCGATGCTGCAGCACAAACACATTTATCGATACCTAACGCACTCTCGATGAGCGGTGATTTGATTGCTAGTCGTCACTTTTTACGGACACATAATCTCGTCTTAATCGGTTCGGGCCAAGATGGGGGCCAGCTTGAAAAAACGGCTACTCAATTAGCAGAACAAGGCTTCTCTAAAGTGATGTGGTTGCAAGGCGGTGTCCGTGCTTGGGTCGCTTCGGATCGAGAGACAATCGGAACAGGGGCAGCCACCTTAGATCAATTATCCTCAACCGACTTTCATCGTTGGAAGGCGGATAAGACCTTGCATCATATTTGGCTAGGCGATCCCTCCCAAAAACCTAGGTTGCTATCAGCCGATGGAGTCGTTAACCCACAATTACCAAAATGGAAAAGCCAGCTTCAATCGGAAATAGATACACTCCGGCAGCATCATCCGAAACAAAACATTATTGTGGTAACAAAGAAAATAGACTGGCACACGCTTTATCAAGCCACTCACCAAGTAGACAAAATGATCCAACACCCTAATCTCTGGTGGTTGAAAGACGGTTGGGAAGGCTACCAACAATATACACAACAACATGTCAGCATGTTGGCGCAAAAACAGGTGTCATTACAGCGTCCTTGTACGGCAATTGAATAATGCAGAAAAAACGGATTGACTATGCGAGCAGATAATAATACTTTAAAAGTAACACCATTTTGGTTAACTAGCTTACTGAGCTTTGTATTGATGTTCTGGGCAGTGCTTGGAGTGGCAGCAACAGATGTTGCTGGTAGTATTAATAGTGATACGACGTGGACATTAGCGAATCAGCCCTATCAAATCACCAGTGATATTATCATTGAAAACAATGCCGTATTGACGATTGAAGCGGGTGTAACCATTTACCTACAAGCAGGCTCTAATCTTATTGTGAGAGCGGGTGGGTTAAATGCACAAGGCAGCGGCGGTTCTCCGATTGTGATGACCAGTATGCACGATGTTCCCAGCCCGGATCCTGCGCCACTGGCAGGAGATTGGGGCGCACTTATATTTGAAAATGGCACTCAAGATGCACAAAGCCTGCTAAATCATGTTGCGATTCGCTATGGACAAGGCATCGTCGTGCAATCCGCCTCACCCCACTTGGATAATCTCACTATTCAGCACAATACAGGCCCCGCCATCAGTATTGATCTTAATGCTTCGCCCATTGGCCAAGGCTTAACGGCCAGTAACAACCGCTTAAATGGTATTTACGTGCCTGCTGGCGATGTATTAGATTCTGTTGTCTGGGGCTTGGTCGGTATTCCTTATGTTGTTGAAGTAGGTAATGTTAGCGTTGGTGCATCACCTGTGCGGCTGACGCCGACAGCATCTACTATTTCCCCTGATGTCGTGGTGGAATATACCATCAGTTTATCCATTCCTGCGCCTGTGGGAGGGCAAGATTTTAATATTGTCAGCAGTATCCCTGCTGTGGCCAGTGCTCCTGCTCTTATTACTGTGTTGGAAGGAGAAACAACGGCCAGCTTTAGTGTTACCGCACTAGCATTAGGCTTTACATCATTAACAGTGAGCGCCACGGGCGTAGGCGAGGCAGCCGCAGGGATAGAAGTCATTGCGGAGCCCACCTTGATTTTGGCGCCATCGGCTGCGACTTTAGGCTTGGATATTACCCAGCAAATGCTCTTATCTCTCTCTCATCCTGCCCCAAACGGTGGCTTAGTCGTCAGCCTACAAAGTGACAACGAAAGTAGTGTGACTCTGCCCAGTGATGTGACGGTGATGGCAGGAGACAGCAGTATTACCTTCGATTTATTGACGTTGGTGGCAGGCGATGCCATCATCACAGCACAAGCCCCTGACTATGCAGACGCTACTGCGGATATTTCAGTAAAAGCTGCAGCGCTTGTGTTACCAGCTAGCGCAGTTGTTTCACCGGGTAGCACGATCAGCATACCGATTAACCTCACCAAGCCTGCGCCGGTAGGGGGGTTAGCGATTAACCTGGCTATAGATAATGCAGGCGTGGCCACCGTGCCTGCATCGATTGTCGTCGCAGAGGGGGATAGCGTAGTCAATGTTGATATCACGGGGTTGATACCTGGAATGGCAATAATAACTGTAACAGCAATAGATTATGATTCTGCCACGACAGCGCTGACCGTAGATACTATTGCCATCGATTTTGATCCTGTTATTAGCGGCACCTTGACTATCCCCCAAGAAATGACACGCCAGCTACGGGTTAAATTATCCAAACCAGCACCACCAGGTGGGCTGACTATTGATTTAAGCAGTAGTGATGATGCAAGCCTCACTGTGACACCCTCACAAGTAACTATTCCAGCAAGCCAAACACAGGCTAATATATTCATAGGTATCACGGGTGTTGCAGTTGGCTCAGCAACAATAACAGCAAGCAACACAGGTTTAATTGCCAAGCAAATTGATGTCAATATTTCTGAAAAGGCGACATTAGAAGTCTATCTTCATAATAAACCCAAAGTGATTATGGGGCATGGCTTACGTAGTGAAAATGTGTATTATGTGCGTCGTCGAGTGGCGGGGAGCAACTTTTATTGGCCGGAGGAGACGACGATTAATTTAGTCAGTAGCGATCCGAGTAAAGTATCTGTGCCTATCACAATCACAATTCCTGCTAATAACTACAGGGTTAATTTCTCAATTGATGGTATAGCACCGACCACAGGTTTAGTGAGTCTAACCGCAACCGCTGCTAAGCATAATGAGAGTGTGCCAGTCGAAGTACAAGTGATCCCCCCCACTTTAGATTTTATCTCCCTAGATAATACACGTTCACTATCAAGTGGCAGAGATGATTTTTATGCTCAATGGGTGGTGCCAGAGGCGGTAGATTATTATTATCAGCGGGCGATAACGGAACAGACGATTTCCCTAACCACAAGCAATGCGACACCTGCAAATATAATCCCGGGTTTTTATAATGCAAATAGCAATGGCACAGAAGTGAGTGGATTGGTCATTCCAGCTGGCAGAACTAGGTCGAACTATGCAGCTCATAGCTTTGTTGGGCAGCCAGTGGCAATAGGAAGTTATCAGGTTTTAGCAACATTAAGTGGGGTAGGGAGTTGGGAATCAAATATTCAAACGGTTACCCAGCCGCAACTTGCCTTTTCAGCGAGCGGGCCAAATCCGACCTTAGTAGGGAAAAGCTTACGATCGGATTGTGTGATGGTGCTTACACATACCAATGGTATAAATGAAATTGCAGTGGGCAGTGATATTGAGATCACATTAAGTAGTAGCCAATCATCAGTTCTTACTGTGCCAACCACCGTCATCCTCACGGCAGGGTCTTCTCAAGTCTGTATACCGCTTAGCGGCCAAGCATTAACAGCGACTGATGCGATTATTACGGCGACAGCAGCAGGCTTCTCAGCTGTTGATTCTCAGCCAATACAAGTGGTGAGCCCAATATTAAAGTTTGTTTCTTTGGATGCTAACCGCTCCACACAAAGTATTCGAGATAATTTTTATGTGGCATGGGAAGTCACCGGTGCAGTAGATTATCATTATCAACGAGCCATAACAGATCAGACTATTGCATTATCATTTATTAATGATAATCCGCTTGGTTTGGTGCCCAGATTTTATGACCAAGCAACTGGGGGCACCTTGCAAACAGCAACGATTATCCCGGAAGGCCGTACAGGGAGTAATTACAGTGGTTATTCATATGTCGCCACACCAACGATTGGTGGCGTCTATCAAATACAAGCTAGTTTAGCAGGCATTGGCAGTGGTATTTCTGAAGTTCAAACGGTGTCGGCACCTGATCTCGTATTGACCCATAGTGGTGCTGGCATCATTGGGAAAGGCTTAACGTCTTATTGCTTTCAACTTCGAGTGCAGCAGCAAATCAATGGGGCTAATTTTAGTAGTCCGAATCCTGTGGTCATAAATGTAATGTCAAGTGATCCAACAAAAGTACAAGTCCCCGCAACGGTCACCATTCCCGCTAATTCATCTTCAAGCTGTATCCCCATGGATGGAATAGACACAACGACAAGCCCTGTCGAGATCAGTATCAGTAGGGCGGGCTATAATCCCCCAGCAGCACAATCGGTAGAAGTGATATTACCAGAGCTGAAAATTCAAGGGTTGGCAAACACACGATCCCTAGCACATGAGCGGGATGGTTTTTATCTCTCTTGGTATGTCCCTGGTAGTAGCTACGCAAATAATGCCATTGCAACACAGGATCAAACCATTCAGTTAAGTATTACAGATGCTAACCCGCCTGGGTTGATTCCTGGAATTTATGATGCGAAGAATGATGGTACAGCTATCACTTCAGTGGAGATGCTGGCAGGTCAAAATAACACCACCAATAATTATGCCTATATCGGAACGCCAACCCAAAATGGCAGTTATACAGTAACGGCGGATGTAGCAGGGATCACTTCGGTTGTTTCCAACACCCAAACAGTGGCACAGCCTGAATTACAATTTTATTTGTATGGATATCCGAAGCTCATTTTGGGTAAAGGTATGGTCTCTAAAAGCTGGCTACGGGTGCAACGTGTAGTGGATGGTGCAACATTTAAGGGAGCGCAAGCAGATACCGTGAACTTATCTTGTCAATCAACCGCCATTTGTAGCGTACCGAGCACGGTAACGATTCCAGCGGGTGTCGCATATATTAATGTTCCTGTAACAGGGATGGGCATTGGCGCAACAGTGATTACAGGGAGCGCCACCGGCTATCAAAGTGCCGTAGCGGCCAATGTGGAAACGGTGCAGGCAGATCTGACTTTCAGTAATACAATCGCGAGCAGTATATCAGTGGGAGGCACCGATCCTTTTAGGGTTTATATTGATGTGCCAGGGTCTACCTATGGTGGACAACAATTGATTGCCCCAATTTCGGTTAATTTAACCAGTGCTGTACCTGGGGTGGCGACGGTGCCTGCGACGGTGCCGATTATACTCGACCGTTATTATTCTGACCCAGTAAGCTTACAAGCCATCAGCGCAGGCACTACCTCAATCACCGCCAGTGCCGCTGGGTTCACGCCCATCACCAGCCCCACTGTCACAGTGACCCCATAAGGAGACGACTATGAAAAACACATATCACACCGTCTCACACAGATTCATCCGCTATGCCATGATGATGTTATGGCTGGCAATCACATTGATTGGCAGTATGAATGTGAGTTTAGCCGCCGATTTGATCATCCAAGATAATGTGGTGGTCAAGTTTGGTCAAGATGCGGGGATGACAGTCCGTGACACCTTAAGCCTAGGCCATGGTGTTAAATTTACCAGCATCAACAATGATGATATAGCAGGGCAAACTAAGCCAACAGTAGGCACGCCCCAAGCAGGGGATTGGGGAGGGCTAAAAATAAGCACTAATGTGCCGGCAGGCAATCTCCAGCTAGATGGCCTGGCACTTTCCTATGCGGGTGGTAATGGCGGCGCTGCAGTATCAATTTCAGGTCAATCTTATGTGTTACAAAACCTATTGATTGAGCATTCATCAGTGGGGATGCGGATTGCGAATGGTGGCACAGCTAGCCTTAGTGGTATGAGCTGGTTAAGTAATCAGACTGGGCTAGAAGTAACGGGATCAGCGCCTACGATTAGCAACTCAGAATGGGTGGGTAATGCCACCGCGGTTAATAACCTCACACCCGCGACCATCGTTACGGCCACAGGCAACTGGTGGGGCAGTGCATCGGGTCCACAAGATCCTGTCAACAATCCATCAGGTGCGGGCGATCCTGTCTCAACAGGGGTTGATTATGGTAGTTTCAGTGTAGAACAATTGCTGATTGCCTGCGACGTTTATAAAACCAATGGGGCATATCAAGTCAATGCCGCGCAAATCACCTTATCGCTCAGTTGCCGTCATGCAATAGAAGTACGCCTATCGGAAGATAACACCTTCCCAACGGAAAGCTTTGTGCCGATTACAGAGACCAGCAGCTTTACCTTATCAGCAGGCAGTGGCAATAAAATGGTCTATGCGCAATTCAAAGGCGATGCAGGTCAAACCGTTATCACACAACTGCCACAAGCCATTGACTACACACTTAATCTACCTGCGGTGGCATTCACCAATCCAGTGAATGGTGCAGAGCTCACACAAAACACCACGCTTACCGCCTCCGCCAGCCACTCAAATGGTATTCAGAAGGTTGACTTCTATGTTGATACCACGCTGATCGGCAGCGACACCTCGGCGCCCTATGAGCAGCTTTGGGATATGAGCGCTGTAAATGACGGTGCATACACCTTAAAGGCGATTGCTACAGCAACGACGGGTGAAACAGCAGAAAACACAGTGAATATCACCAGTTCTCAAGGCATTGGCATTGATATTACAGGGCCAACAATCAGCGATATACGATTTGATAATGCGCCGTTTGTAGCGGATGCAATGCTGACTGAATCAGGCATTCTCAGTCTAAGCGTATCTGATCCAAGTGGGATCGGATCAGTCACCATAAAAATTGATGATCAAGTTATGCCAGGCGGCAATTTATCTGCAAGCAGCTTTAGCCATTATCTTGATTTTGTGACCATCACCAATGCGACTCATACCCTCACCATTGAAGCGCGCGATACAGCGAATAACCTCACCTCCAGCACACTTAACTTCAGTTTAAATATTGCCGCGCCCACCATCGCACCGACCATCACCAATCCAGCCAATGCCAGCCAAATCAGCAATGCAGCGGTTTCTGTTTGGGGAACAGCGCCATTAGGCAGCCAAGTGCAGCTGTATCTTAATAGCACTGCAATAGGCGGGCTTTTGCCAGTTGATAGCAGCAGCAATTTCACTGGAAATGTTATATTGGCTGCAGAAGGCAATTGGCAAATTACCGCTGAAGCCAGCAATTTGCATGGCACAACATCGCTTAGCAGCCCCGTGGATATTGTATTCGAACTGGCCGCGCCCAGCATCAGCTGGCTTAGCCCAGCAGCAGGCACCACCATTAACGACCCGATTATGGCAGAAGTCTCTATTGTTGCGGCAAGCCCCTTGGCTGAGGTTATCTTTAAAGTAGACGGAACGGTTATAGAAACGGTGACCACAGCACCTTATCAATTTATATTAGACACCACCCAATATGCAGATGGCCCACACCAGCTCACCGCAACGGCAACCGATGCGGCGGGTAGAGTAGGTGAGCAAGAGTTAGCCATCAATATTATTAAAACCGTGCCTGTGCCACCGCCAACATATACGGCCAGCGTCACCCAGGTTTCGCCTGCAATCTCATATGGTGCAACGCCGATCACCATTACGGGTTCAGCGGCAGATTTAGCGAGTCAGCAAGCGGTCTCAAATGCCAGCTTAACCTTATTATTGACCACCCAAAATAATTTCCAACGACGTATGAATTTAGTCACGGATAATGCAGGCCAATATAGCTTTAACTTCGTGCCGCAATTAACGGATACAGGCACCTACCAAGTATCTGTTATTCATCCCGATGATGATGCCGCACCTAATCATGGCAATTTCACGATTAATCAACTGGCCTTTGCGCCAATCAATAACACGATGAATGCCGCAGTCGGTTCGCCAACCACCTTCAGGATTAACCTGAAAGCCGTAGGAGAGAGCAGCACGGTGAGTGGTGTTACCCTCCGTGCTCCTGCATTAGCGCAGCCATCAGGGAGATTGCCAACGGGGATGACACTCAACTTCCCAACAGGCGTAACGGTCAGTGAAGGGGACATGATCCCCGTTGATATTACCCTCAATTCAACGGCCGCAACCCCCACCTCGGGTACCGTTGTGTTGCAAGCCTTCGCCAGTGGTTCGGGCAATACAGTGCGCGCTCAAGGTCGGCTAGATTATAGGCTTTACACCCCAACACCCGCTATTGTCGCCAGCCCCAGCTATATTGAAACAGGGCTTGCGCAAGATCAAACGGTTACTGCAATGCTAACACTAGAAAACAAAGGCGGAGCAACAGCGGATAATATCAATCTTACCCTGCTTAATAGTAATGGCAGTGCGAATATACCGGACTGGGTATATCTCTCCAGCGTGCCCAATCTAGGCAGCATCGCGGTGGGTGATTCCCAAACTATTCAAATCACCGCAGCGCCCACTGGCGCAGTATCAGATGGGATCTATAATTTCAAACTGCGGGTCACTAGTGATAATGCACCTGCGGGAGATATTCTCGTCTCAATCAGCGTATCGCAATCAGGCGAGGGCAAAGCACAATTTAAAGTGGTTAATTTATATACTGAAACCCTAGATGAAAATAATCAACCGATCCCAGGATTAGCAGGCGCCACAATCAAGCTCACCAATGAAAATGTGCCATCAATCACCGCAACGGTGGTAAGCAACGATCAAGGTATTGCGCTTACGCCTGACTTACCACCGGGAAAATACACCTGGCGTGCCAGTGCCAGCAAGCATAATGATGTGGGTGGCAGAATAACGATTCGCCCAGGGATCACGGTTGAAGAGCGCGTATTCCTAAATTATGCCTTAGTCACGGTAGAGTTTTCTGTCACAGAGACCACCATTCAGGATGTATATGATATTAACTTAACGGCGACATTTGCCACCCAAGTGCCTGCACCGGTTGTTTTAATGGAGCCACTATCAATTAATGTGCCACATATGCAAGTGGGTGAAGCCTTATCAGGCGAGCTTACGCTGACCAATTATGGTTTAGTGCGTGCTGATGAAGTAGTGTTTAGAAAACCCTCGCCTAATGAATTCTTTAAAGTGGAATTTTTTGGTGCGGTACCGACCACATTAGCCCCCAAACAACGGATTATTTTGCCGTATAAAATCACCCAGTTGAAGTTATATCCAGATTATCCGGCAACACAAACCAGTCAGAGCCCCTTATTATCTGCATTAACCGCCCGGCAAGCAGTCGGTCCGCCAAACCCATCACTGCATGATTTATTATTAGTCTCAAAAAGTGCGATGACCTCGGGCTGTGGTGGCGCGGGATCTGGAGCTGGAGTAGGTTATCGCTATGTGTGTACAGCAGGCGATACAGCAGGAGGCAGCGCCGGTTCTATCTTTAGTTCAAATTATGGTAGTGGTTGTAGTGAGCCAGGAGCACCAAAACCAAAATTGAGAGGAGATTTTGTCCTGCAGCATGGGTGTATAGAAGATGGTGGATATAACTGCGGTGGTGGGAACCCTCAAGATTTTTATCGGCCCATCGGCCCAAGCTGTGCGCCTGATTGCGCCTCTGGAAGTTGCTGTATGAGTGCAGGCGGCGCAGGCGGTGGTGGTCCTGGCGGTGCAGGTGGACCGTCATTTTATTAAATATAATGAATAAGCATAAAATTATAGAGCGCTATTAGAGAGTGAACAATACTTTACAGGAAGCAACAATGAAACAAGTAATAATCCCAAGCCCTAAAAAACCAGCCTCACATTCTGGTTTTTACCCTCGCCTGTATGCAACCGCAGGCCGCTTCAGCCTATTATTGCTGCTCTCTCTGTTCAGCCTCAGCCAAGCCCATGCCATTGGTAGCATTCGCCTGCCCAATATGGAATATGTAGAAACCACCACCGATTTGCAGGCGCAAGTCCTCGGTGGCAATATCGCCATCAACCGTACTTGGAGCGGCGGCCAATGGTATATTAATCCCGCATGGGCTGATTTAAAATTCACCCTCGATCCACTGGATAGCAGTGTCAAATCCATCGACCGTGGTGGCAGCCCGTTTGAGCGTACGGGCAGCGGTATCTACGTCTTTGACCGTCGTTTTTTTATCAAACAGCTCAAAGATAGCAATGGCGATGCCACTGGCTGGCAATGGTATAACCGCAAAGGCGATGCCATCACCTATACTGTGGCCGGTAAAATCACCTCTTACCATAATCGCAATAACAATAGCGTCAGCTTCAGCTATGGCGCCGATGATAATATTGCCAGCATTCAAGATCCCAATGGTCAAACCGTCTTCACCTACACTTGGCAAACTGGCCGCCTCAGCCAAATCACCGATGCCGAAGGCCGCAGCGTGCAATATCACTATGACAATGACCGCCTCAGCAGCGTCACCAATGCCCAAGGCCACACCACCCAATATGGCTATCAAGCTGATGGTCAGATTAACCTTATTACCGATCCCCTTAATCATAGTTGGACATTAGAATATAGTCGCAGCGTACAAGCCACCACCCTCATCAACAGCGCCCTAGGGGGCAATAGTGGGGGCAGTGGGGCAGATCCCGGCATCAACCCCATTGCCAGCACCAGCAATGTCAAACCCCAACAAATCGCCCGCGTCAGCAAACTTATCGATCCCCTAGGCCGAGCCACCGACTATGTGCTTGACTACAGCCGAGGCAGCCGCAAATACACCGTCGAAGTCAGCTATCCTGATGGTAGCCAAGTAGACAGCATCTACGACAGAGAAGGGCGGCTTCTCCAACGCGAACGCGGCAACCGCATCATCAGTCAGCTCAATCGCATCAGCCACACCGAAGAACAACGCATTGACGAACGCGGCCAACTCACCCGCTATCGTTATGATAACAGCCGCAATCTGTTAAGCACCACCTATCCCGATGGCAGCAAACGCAGCGCCACTTACGATCCCAACTTCAGCCAACCGCTCAGCCGGACCGATGAACGTGGCAATATCACCGAATATCACTATGACACGAACGGCAACCTCACCCGTATGACCGAAGCCACAGGCAGCCCCGTAGCACGCGTCACCGAACACACCTACAACCCGCAAGGCCAACGCCTCAGCACCACCCTCAAAGGTGCCACCACAGCTGAAGACATCACCACCACCTACAGCTATGACACCCAAGGCAACCTCGCCAGCCTCACCAGCCCAACAGGCGATACCACGCATTACCAATACAACAGCATCGGCAACCTCACCCAAATGACCGATGCCAATGGCAACATCAGCCAATATAGCTATAATGCCCTAGGCCAGCGCCTCAGCACCACCGAAGCCGTTGGCACCGCACTCGCCCGCAGTACCAGTCAAACCTATGATGCCAATAACAACCTCAGCCAACAAACCGATGGCAATGGCCACATCAGCCAATACCACTATAATGACATAAATCGCCTCACCCGCGTTACCGATCCCACAGGCGGCCTCACCCAACTCACCTACGACGCAGGCGACCGCCTCACACACACCACCGATGCCGACAACGTCACCAGCCAATCCACCTACGACGTTGATGGTCGCAGACAAACCAGCCAAGATGGCGCCAACAACCTCACCACCTTCCACTATGGCAACAACAGCGATGGCCTCAACGGCCTACTCACCACCATCGACTATCCCACCTACCGCGAACAATACAAATATGATCCCCGCAATCGGCGCGTGCAAACCATCCAATATCTCGCCAGCCCCGATAGCATTAATGCCAACACCCCCAAGCAAATCACCCAAACTGCCTATGATGCCATCGGCAACCTCATCACCCAAACTGACGCCAAAGGCCAGCAAACCCACTACCAATATGATGCCCTCAACCGCCTCATCCACACCACCGATGCCACAGGCAGCACCACCCACTACACCTATAACCAACAAGACAGCCTACTCAGCGTCACCGATGCCAACAACAGCACCACCCATTACAATTACGACAAAGCAGGGCGCAGAACCAACGAAACCCAACCCAATGGCCAAACCAGCACCACCACCTACGACCACAACAGCAACGTCATTGCCGAGCTCAGCGCCAGCGGCAGCCAACGCAAATATAGCTATGATGCCCTCAACCGCCTCAGCCAAGAACAACACTTCAACGCCGATGCCAACCACCCCGGCCAACCAGACACCACCGCCATCCGCACCATCGTCTACCGCTACGATCTCAACAACAACCTCCAAAGCTACACCGACACAGACACCACCCCCACGCCCGCCTTCCCAACAGGCCTCACCCACAGCGCCAGCTACCACTACACCGCCCGCAACCAACTCAGCAGCCAAACCCTCGATTATGGCAGCTTCAACAAAACCCACCAATACACCTACACCGCCGCAGGCAGAGCAGCCAAGCGTACCGATCCCGATGCAGCCACCCACACCCTCAGCTATGATGCTGCAGGCCGCCCCGCAAAAGTCAGCCTCCCCACCGGCGACATCAGCTACCCCCAATATCACTGGCAAGCCCCCAGCCAA
>DBOG01000081.1:0-37309 GCA_002299915.1 Proteobacteria bacterium UBA652
GCGGTGGTCAGGGTGTGTTGAGCCCGTTGGATAAAATCTTAGCAAATTAAAGGGGCGCTAGCCTTTAATTTAATTCCTTGAATGTGTTAGTCATATTATTAGGCTAAATTATGCCTGGTTAGGGCGAATTACCTAAACCAAGCCCGAAAACGGTTGCACTTTCACCCATTCTCCTTCAGCAATCCCATCACAGGTTTCATCGATAAGGATAAAGCAATTAGCGATGCTCATGGAGTGGAGAATGCCTGATCCTTGTTGGCCGGTGGTTTTGACACCCAATTCACCGTTATCATCGGTAAATAAAATACCGCGTTGGAATTCATAGCGGCCGGGGCGTTTTCGGATATGATTATGGCAGCGGACTTGGAAGGTGTGGGGTGCGGTTATGGCTTCGCCAGTGAGTTGTTGGAGGGCGGGGAGGACAAATTGATAAAAGGTGACCATGACGGAGACGGGATTACCGGGTAGGCCAAAAAATAGCGTTTGGTCTATTTTTCCGAAGGCGAGCGGTCGGCCAGGTTTCATGGCGATTTTCCAGAAGGCGACTTGACCTAATTCTGCCAGCATTTCTTTGACATAATCGGCATCGCCAACAGAGACGCCGCCAGTGGTGATGATGACATCGGCCTCAGTGGCTGCTTGTTTGAGCGCGCCGCGAAGGGCATCGCGTTGGTCGGGGATAACCCCTAGATCTAGCAATTCGACATCTAGGCGGGTGAGCATGCCATAGAGGGTATAGCGATTGCTGTCGTAGATTTGGCCTGCTTCTAGGGTGTCGCCGATGGAGCGCAGTTCATCTCCGGTGGAGAAGAAGGCGACTTTGAGTTTGCGGGTGACGTTGACATCAGCAATGCCGAGCGAGGCAATGAGGCCTAAATCGGCAGGAATGAGTTTGCGGCCTGCTTTGAGCGCGGTATCGCCGATGGCGAGATCTTCGCCTGCTTGGCGGATATGTTGGCCTGCGCGTTGTTTGCCATGAATGGTGATGGTATCGCCATCTACGGCCACATGCTCTTGCATGATGATGGTGTCGCATTCTGCTGGCACGACAGCGCCAGTCATGATGCGAATGCATTGCCCTGGGCTGACTTGACCTTGATGGGGTTTGCCGGCAAAGGCGATGCCGATTTGTTGTAGGGCAAGAGAGTCATTGCCTAAATTTAAATCGGAACTGGCAATCGCATAGCCATCCATTGCTGAATTACGATGGGCGGGGACATTATGAGGGGAGATGATGTCTTGGTGTAAGACGCGGCCGAGGGCTTCCCGCAGGCTACAAGTTTCTGATGCTGTTAGCGGGCTGACCAGCTGTTGAATATGATCTTGCGCGACCTGCATGGGCATAAGCGCGGCTTCGAGCGGATCGGCGCAACTGGGTTGGGGGGTGAAGTCAGCCATTATTGTATTAAGTCTGTTAAATATTTATTCATGGTGTGCTTATTGTAACTTGTTCCGTTCGCCCTGAGGTGCTCGAAGGGTGAATTTGCTTGTTGTATTGTCCTTCTAGAGCCTCAGGACGAACGGGTTTGTTTTATATGTCATAGTTAAAATGAGATTTGATGAAATCAGCAATCGCCGCGGGATCGTTTAACGGCAGCTGCGGCAGCTTGGGTGTGGGGTTTAATTCAGCATCGCCAGTAATATCAGTGGCGATTGCAATAATATTGGGATCGTCGGGATAGAGGAACGGATGGCCTAAGCTAGGACGATGTAGCTCTATTTTAGGGATTTCAGTCAGCTTAAAGCCTTCTACTAATATGATATCAAGCTGGCTAAGATCTAAACGTTGTAAGAGGGTGGAGAGTTCGGCTTCTTGCTCGGGATCGCGGGCGGTTTGCATCAGCGCGAGTTGGAATCTAGAGGAAATAAGCATTTGCTGGGCACCTGCTTGGCGCAGGCGATAGCTATCTTTGCCGGGCTGATCAATTTCAAAGCTATGGTGGGCATGTTTGATCATGCCGACACGTTTGCCATTTTCAGACAGCAGCGGGATAAGTTCGGTGAGCAGGGTGGTTTTGCCTGTGCCACTAAAAGCGGCAAAGCCGAGGATGGGTAGGGGGAAGTTGTGTGGCGCGGCATATTTTAAATCTTCAGGTGTATTGATATTGATAAAGCTATCAACTTGATCTGAAAAATCGACTTCGACTAATTTATGCTGTTGCAACCAGCGATCTATTTTGCGTTCACCAGATTCAAGATACGCGGCCAGGCTATCAGTGAGTCGGCGAGGGATGAGGCAGAAAACAGGCTGCAACCGTTTGCCATCATGGGCGACAGCAATATCGGCTTGATTGAGTAGTAGACTTTCCATCAGGCGTTGCCTTAACTGCAAGGGGAGGTTTGGGGTGTCGCAGGGAGCGGTGAGGATATAGTCTGTGTCCACATGGCGCAAAGCGGTGAGCATGCCTGCCAGTGGGCCTTGAAAATCGCTCAGTTCATCGCTGATAACAGGATGACCAAAGGCGGCGTATTGTTCGCTATTGCGATTGGCATTGATGACGAGGCTATCGACTTGAGGCGATAAGGCGTTAATCGTATGTTGGATTAAGGGTTGCTGCTGATAGTGGATCAGGCCTTTATCTTCTCCCCCCATACGGCGCGCTTTGCCGCCAGCAAGGATGATGCCTGTAATGGTGGGAGGGGAGAGCAACATGATTGGTTTTTAAGTGGGATGAAATGTTTTATTAACGCTATCTTTGTTGAAAACATCGGGTTTTAATGATGTCAACTCATCAGCATACCATTCGATTATATCTTCATATTCTGGGTGATTTGGTTGGTTGATTACTTCCAATATATGCTGATAGCTAGCAATGCCACCAGAATCTTCTAATGGGCATGCTCTTGCTCCATCAAGACAGGTTGGTAATTTTTTCTTTGGGTCATAAGGTAAGATTTTTTCTAGTTGTATTTTATGCTGCCAACCATCACCAAAATCATATTCGTATACGATGGCGTCATTGGTTTTTTTTAGTAGTTGATGTAGGGTGTAGTCAAGCTCATCGTGCGCTTCAGCATTAAAGTATTCATCTGGCTCATCGACAAATAAGATTTTATCTTTGATAAACATATGCAGATGAGAATCGAACCAGCCCATCGTAACTTGGATAACATCATGTAAAACGATTAGTTCAATATTACTAGGAACAAGAATTTGCCGCCAGATAGAGGGTTCTGAACCCAACAGTGTTATTTTTAGCTGGTATGTTTTTCTTAAATCGATTGGAGTCGCCATGCTTTACTTACTCTTATCGTTAGTGATTAAGGCATAGGCCGAATGATTATGAATCGATTCAAAGTTTTCTGATTCAACCGTGTATTTACGAATGCGATCATCATCATTTAAGCGGGCGGCAATATCACGGACAATATCTTCAACGAACTTTGGATTATCATACGCACGCTCGGTAACGAATTTTTCATCAGGCCGTTTGAGTAAACCATAAATTTCACACGACGCTTCTTGTTCGACTAAATCAATAATATCTTCGATCCAGAAAAAATCATCTGACAGTACGGATACGCTTACATGTGAGCGTTGATTATGCGCGCCATAATCTGAGATCTTCTTAGAACATGGGCATAGACTGGTGACGGGAACGACGACTTTCACCGTTACATCAGTTACATCACCCGTAATTGCGCCAATAAAACTAACTTGATAATTCATCAGACTTTGAACGCCAGTGACGGGTGCAGACTTGTTCACAAAATAAGGAAAATCCATTTCGATATAACCTGATTCGGCATCTAATAAGTCAATCATTTCAGCCAGCATATCGTGGAATTTTTTTACTGTGATTTCGCTGCCTTCATGTTGATTTAGGATCGCGATAAAACGCGACATATGGGTGCCTTTGAATTGATGCGGCAGATTGACATACATATTGAAGTTAGCAATGGTATGTTGCTCGCCACTGGCGCGGTCACTGACTTTGATTGGATGCTGAATATCTTTGATGCCGACTTTATCAATGGCGATATGACGTTTATCCGCAATATTTTGGACATCTTCTATTGCACCACTAGGAGCCGGTTTTTTATTGTCAGCCATTGTTTAATCCTCGCTATACCGCACACAGGCACGGTCGGTTTCCCACAGAGTGACACCGTCTACTTTAGCGGTATCAGTATTTAATGTAGCACTTAATTGTTGATAAAAATATTGGGCGATGTTCTCTGCCGTTGGGTTTTTGACATCAAACGGGGGGATGTCGTTCAAATAACGATGATCCAATGTTTTTGCTAAGGCCCGCGTCGCATTTTTAATGGTTTTGAAATCCATCCCCATTTCATGCTGATCGAGCGCCGTTGCACGCACTTCGACTTCCACTTTCCAGTTATGCCCATGCATACGGCTACAATCACCGGGGTAATCACGCAAGGTGTGGGCAGAGGCAAAATCGGCCAGAATTTTTAGATTATAAATAGTGCTCATAAGCCGGCCATTATACGTGGAAACAGAACGATCTGTCATCCCGACCGTAGCGGAGGGATCTTAAAATATTAGAAGTATTAAGATCTCTCCCTGTGGTCGAGATGACAGGGGTGTGGTCGAGATGGCATCTGTGTGATGATTTATATTTTTTGTTGGATACTTTGTTCAATTCCTGCCGCATCTAAGCCACATTCAGCCAATAAAGCAGCTTGCTCGCCATGGTCAATGAAGCTATCAGGTAGGCCGAGCATATGGACGGGTGTGTTATTGCCAATGGATTGCAAATATTCGGCAACGGCACTGCCAGCACCACCCATGATACTGTTTTCTTCAATGGTGAAAATATGCTGATGGCTATTGGCAACACCTTGAAGACAGCTTTCATCAAGCGGCTTTACAAACCGCATATCAATAACAGTGGCATTGATGGCTTCAGCGGCGGTGAGTGCAGCGGGTAATAATGTACCAAATACCAGTAGAACAACTTTTTTACCTTCACGAATACGGTTGGCTTTGCCAATTTCTAACGGTAATAATTTGGTGTTTATTGCCACACCCGTACCGTTACCACGTGGATAACGCACGGCAGCAGGGCCATCATAATGAAAGCCCGTGGTAAGCATCTGGCGGCATTCATTTTCATCGCTTGGCGTCATGATAATAAGATTAGGTATGCATCGTAAGTAACTGATATCAAAAGAACCTGCATGGGTGGGGCCATCGGCGCCAACTAAGCCCGCACGATCAAGCGCAAATAATACCGATAGGTTTTGCAAGGCGACATCATGAATCAGTTGATCATAAGCACGCTGCAAAAAGGTGGAGTAAATCGCCACCACGGGTTTTTTCCCTTCACATGCCATACCTGCGGCTAAAGTAACGGCATGTTGCTCGGCAATGCCGACATCAAAATACCGATCGGGATAATCTTCAGCAAACCGATTCAGCCCAGAACCATCACACATGGCGGGTGTGATCCCAATCAAATCAGGATCGATTGCTGCCATATCACATAGCCATTTGCCAAATATTTGGGTATAGCTAGGTGCCGAGTTTTTAACTTGGTTTTTAGGGCTAACACCATGATATTTATTGGGGTTTTCTTCCGCAGGTGGGTAGCCTTTACCTTTTTTGGTTAGGATGTGTAGTAAATGGGGGCCTTTGCGATCGCGTAGATTGCTCAAAGTGGCAATCAAGGTATCTAAATCATGGCCATCAATTGGGCCAATATAATTGAGCCCCATTTCTTCGAATAAGGTCCCCGGAATCACCATGCCTTTTACGTGCTCTTCTGTACGTCGTGCTAACTCCCATGCACTGGGAATTTTTTCTAATACACGTTTACTGCCTTCACGCGCCGAGGCATAGAGTTTACCTGAAAGCAGGCGGGCAAGATAATTTGACATGCCGCCAACATTGCGCGAAATTGACATTTCATTATCGTTGAGGACGACGAGTAAATTAGATTTTAAGTCACCAGCATGGTTTAACGCTTCATACGCTTGCCCCGCAGTGAGTGCACCATCGCCAATAATGGCAACTGCACGATGTTCTGAGTCTTGTAAGTCGTAGGCGATTTGCATGCCGAGTGCGGCAGATATCGAAGTGCTAGAATGGCCAACACCAAAAGCATCATGTGGGCTTTCATCCCGTTTTGGGAAGCCAGCGATGCCTCCTGCTTGGCGTAGGGTGTGCATTTGGTCGCGTCGACCTGTGAGAATTTTATGGGTATAACTTTGATGGCCAACATCCCAAATTAGCCTGTCATCTGGTGATTGATACACATAGTGTAGGGCAAGGCTAAGTTCAACTGTGCCGAGATTAGATGAGATATGCCCACCTGTTTCAGTGACACTACTAACAATTAAATCGCGAATTTCTTGGGCGAGTTCGGGTAGCTGTTTTTTATCGAGATCACGTAAATCTGCTGGGCTATTAATATGAGAGAGTAGCGCCATGATTAATGTGCTCGTTTCACAACAAAATCCGCTAAGCAAGCAAGATATTGCGTGTTATAAGGTACAGCGTTAAGTGCATCATGCGCCGCGTCGATTAAATCATGGGCTTTTTGTTGTGCCGCTTCTAACCCTAATAAAGCGGGGTAGGTGGGTTTGTTTTTTGCGATGTCGGCACCTTGTGGTTTGCCTAAGGTGGTCGTATCTGCGGTTACATCTAACACATCATCTTGCACTTGAAAGGCGAGGCCGATATTGTCGGCATAAGATTGAAAGTGTTGCAGATCAGTTGAGGAGATACTAGGCGCCGTCAATGCGCCCAGCGTGACGCTAGCATGAATCAACGCACCTGTTTTTAGGCGGTGCATGGTTTCTAATTCGGTGAGCGATAATGTTTGATCGACAGCAGCAAGATCAACTGCTTGCCCAAGTGCCATCCCTGCACTCCCCGATGCAACGGCTAATTGTTTAACCATATCGCGAGATTGTTCAGCGAAAAGGCTCGGTTCGCAGAGCGATTCAAATGCTAAGGTTTGCAAGGCATCACCAACGAGTAGCGCGGTCGCCTCATCATAGGCCTTATGGCAGGTGGGCTGACCTCGGCGTAAATCATCGTCATCCATGATCGGCATATCATCGTGTACTAATGAATAAGCATGAATAAACTCAACCGCACAGGCAGGTGCATGTAATACCTCATTAGGCGTATCTAGGGAATTTCCCGTTGCATAAACTAATAACGCACGTAAGCGTTTACCGCCATTTAAACTGGCATACCGCATAGCATCATGTAGCGTACTTGTGGTTGCTGGTAGGCGGGTGGTTAATTCGGATTCTACTCGTTGTCGTGTTGTGTCTAACCAAGCATTGAAGGCGACATTGCTCACGAGTCGTCAACATCTCTATTCGTATCCGAATCAAAATCAACTAGCGTCACTTTACCCGCTTTTTCCATTAACATCTGCACTTTTTGTTCGGCTGCTTGCAATTCTGTTTGACAATCACGCGTCAACAACACACCTTGCTCATACAGTTTTAAGGATTCTTCTAAGCTAATATCACCTTGTTCCAAACGATTGACGAGTGACTCTAGATCACTTAATGCTGTTTCGAAGTTGATTTTTTTTGCTTTTGCCACAGTTAGCCACCCCTTAATATTATTGGATGCTATTATATGGCATTAGGCTATTACGTTCACGCTCAATATTAGGAAATCATGCAACACATTATTCGGGGCTTTTATAATTTACCTTCCTTCCCCACGGGTTGCGTTGCTACGATTGGCAATTTTGATGGCGTGCATTTAGGGCATCAAGCGGTGTTACGTCAATTAGCCATGCAAGGCGATGCGATGGGTTTACCCGCGGTGGTGATTACCTTTGAGCCGCAACCCAATGAATATTTTGCGCCGGATAAAGCACCGGCAAGATTAACGCGGCTTCGGGAAAAAGTGCAGGAATTACAATGCTATTCGATTCAACAGTTATGTGTGTTGCCGTTTAATAAAAAACTGGCGCAAATGTCTGCCGATGATTTTATTCGACAGTTATTGGTGGGCGGACTGAAGGTGCGTTATTTAGTCGTCGGCGATGATTTTCGGTTTGGCCATAAACGGCAGGGTGATTTTGCGTTATTACAACAGGCAGGTAAACAACACGGCTTTCAAGTGGTTAATATGCATACTTTCTCGATTGATGAACATCGCGTGAGCAGTACGCGGGTGCGCACAGCATTAGAGAAGGGGGAGTTGGCCTGTGCTGAGAAGTTATTAGGTCGGTCTTATCAGATGAGCGGGCGGGTGGCGCATGGACAAAAACGGGGACGTACGATTGGCTTCCCAACGGCAAATATCCATTTGCATCGGAAAAAAGTACCCATTAACGGGGTATATGTCGTGCAACTCTATGGTATTGCGGGCGAGCCAATATCAGGGGTGGCGAATGTCGGCGTGCGGCCAACCGTAGGCGCGGAAAAAGCGTTATTGGAAGTACACTTATTCGATTTTGATCGCGATATTTACGGTGCGCAGGTGCAAGTTCTATTTTTGAAAAAACTGCGAGATGAGCAGAAATTTTCAGATCTTGATATGCTAAGGGCACAAATCGAGCAGGACTGTATTGCTGCAAAAGAATTTTTTGATTAACGTGGAAAAAGGAAAGAAGAAGATGTTTATTTCAAACCTTGAATTTATGACAGGTAAAACGGTTCAGCAACATTTAGGCTTAGTGCAAGGCAGTTCGGTACGCGCTAAACATGCAGGGAAAGATATTGTAGCAGGCTTTAAAAACCTCTTTGGTGGTGAGTTGAAGGCGTATACAGAGTTATTGCATGAGTCCCGTGAAGAAGCGACTGAACGAATGATTGAACAAGCTAAAGCAGTGGGGGCGAATGCAGTGCTCAATGTGCGTTATTCAACCTCTAGCATCACAGCGGGCGCAGCTGAGATTTATGTGTATGGGACGGCGGTGGTGCTGGATGGCATAGATGATTAAAGTTGTAAGGGAGATAAGATCATGTATGAACTAATTCTAACGGTTGTGCTGGTTTCATTGGGTTATATTTTTGGCCGTAGAGCCGAATCTAAGCATTATAAAAGTATTATAATGCGTGAAAAAGAAATGAATACATTGCCTGCAATGGCCAGCAGAAGGCCACCAAGTGATGGTCATTATGATCAAGCACTGGTGTCAGGTAGTGTTGTGATTGCGAATGATTATTTTAAAAGCTTTGTGGCGGGTTTACGGAATCTTTTTGGTGGCCAGATGAGAAGCTATGAAACGCTGTTAGATCGCGCACGGCGGGAAGCTGTATTACGAATGAAACAAGAAGCTAAAACGCTGGGTGCCGAAGCAATTTTTAATGTGAAATATGAAACATCTAATATTTCGGGGCAAACGCGTAAAAAAATGCCCGTGATTGAAGTGCATGCATATGGTACGGCATTAACAAAGTATGGAATATAAAAACCCTCATATTCCTGAGAACATTAATACCAGCAAAGAACATCCGTTAAAAGATTTCTCTATCTTATTGATTGGCAGCATTGTTTTGCTGTTAATAGGGACAGTCACGCTGGCTTTTGGTGGCGGTTGGTTGGCGAGTAAAATTCCATTTAGTGCTGAAATCAAAATTGCGAATATGTATGATCTAAGTGATGATACGGATGATGACAGTGCGCCAGAATTAACGGCCTACCTACAATCTCTTACTGATAAAATCAGTGAGGCACAGAAGCTACCAGATGGGATGAAAGTCACGGCGCATTACCTAGATGATAATACGGTGAACGCCTTTGCCACAATTGGCGGACATATTTTCATGTATCGGGGGTTATTAGAAAAATTACCCAATGAAAATACCTTGGTCACCTTGTTAAGCCATGAGATTGCCCATGTAAAATACCGCCATCCCATCAAATCATTGGGTAGTGGAATTATTGTAAGCATTGGTATCGCTGCACTCACAGGTGGAACAGACTCGAATATCATGGGCGAAACAGGGATGCTCACCGTGTTAAAGTTTGGCCGAGACATGGAGCAACAATCAGATGAAGCAGCGGCACAGACCTTGTATGCGCTATATGGGCATCTTAATGGTGGAGCTGAGTTGTTTGAAATATTTCATAATATGCGAGAAGAAATGGGTGCGGGCGAGTCTTATGAAATGTTTAGCACCCACCCATTAGATGAAGACCGGATTGAAAATTTCTCAACTATCGCCAAAATAGAGGGTTGGGAAGAGATAGGGGAGCTGACACCGTTACCTGATTTTTATCGATCTGCACTGAAGAGCCGTGATAGAGCGCATCAAAAACTGTCCGCAGGCACAAAATGAGCGCAAAAGAAGTAAAAGCCATGCTAGTTATCCCGAGATCAGGTTATTTATGATTCTAGAACCAAGGGCGAAATCTCGGTGGTTTCTCTCTTGGTATTCTTAATCCCACTTTAAGGCGGCGCCCGTTTGATATTCGGTTACTTTAGTTTCAAAGAAATTTTTCTCTTTCCGCATATTGGCTTGTTCATCTAGCCAGGGTAATGCCATTTCAGCGCCAGGGAAGGGTGTTTCATGTTTAAGCTGTTTGGCACGTCGATTGGCGATAAAGCGGAATTGTTCCATATGGGATTCTAGTGAGTAACCTAGAATGGGATCTTTTAGGATATAGCCTGCATAAATTGCTTCTGCGGCATCTGCTTCTTCCCACATTTGTTGGATTTTAGCTGGATCAAGCGTGATGTTTTCTTCTTTGATAATTTGATTGACCACGCGGATACCAAACGAGGCATGCAAAACTTCATCTCGCATAATATACTGTAGTTGTTCGGCGGTGCCTTTCATTAGACCGCGACGTTGCAGGGCAAAGATGGGGCTGAAACCGTTATAAAACCAGCAACCTTCGAAGATGCCACCAAAAAAGGTATAAGCCATCACAAATTCTTCGAGTTCATCAGGCTTGGTGAGATCCATATCGCTCCGCATAACAGATTCTAGCCGTTTATTGGCCATATTGATTTTTTGATGAATTTCAGGCACCACCCGATAGCGGTTATATATTTCGCTTTGATCGAGGCCAATCGTTTCGATGCAATGCTGATAAGTCCAAGTATGCAAGGATTCTTCATACACTTGCCGAGCTTGGTAAATTTGTAATTCAGGCGCGGTCATTTTTTCCATTACAGCAAGACCAATATTGCGCATGGCGAGGATATCAGAGGTGGTGAGATAGGCCATGACATTGGTATACACATGCTTTTCTTCTAGCGTGAGCTTGTGATTAAAATCATGTAGATCTTGCGTCATATTAATATCTAAGGGTGTCCAATGATTTTTATTGGCATTGAGAAAGTATTCCCATGCCCAAGGATATTTAAAGGGGGCAAGTTGGTTAACATCGGTGCTGCCATTGATAACCCGTTTATCATTGACGTTAACAGGTTGCACATCATGCGGTTCTACGGAGACCTGTGGTGTTGCATCAGCTGCCGGCTTCGGTTGAGTGGTTTCTACTGGTGGTGAAGCTGTTACAGTTTCTTCCGTGGCGGGAGGCATGTGTGGTGTAGGAGATTTTGCGAAGGGATCATCCCAGTTTAAACTAGACATTATTGGCACGCCTCACAATCTGGTTCGAGAATGGAACAGGCTTGCGGTGCTTCAACGCCTGCATTCATGGTAATGTCATCTAGATTAGAAGCGCTTGTATCAGCCTCCACAACAGGTGTGACACTGGTTTTCTCTTGCCCTGTGGCGCCTTGAGAACGGAGATAGTAAGTCGTTTTTAGACCTTTTAACCACGCAAGCTTATAGATATTGTCCATTTGCTTACCAGAGGGTTCTGCCATATAGAGATTGAGGCTTTGGCCTTGATCAATCCACTTTTGGCGGCGTGAGGCCGCTTCAATTAACCAGCGGGTATCCATTTCAAATGCAGTCGCGTAAAGCGATTTGAGTTCTTCTGGAATACGGTTGATACCTTGCAAGCTGCCATCAAAGTATTTGAGATCATTAATCATGACATCATCCCATAGACCTTCTTTTTTCAGATCATTCACCATATAGGGGTTGATGACGGTAAATTCGCCAGATAGATTGGATTTTACAAATAGATTTTGGTAAGTCGGCTCAATGGATTGGCTAACACCACAGATATTGGCAATGGTGGCGGTTGGCGCAATCGCCATGGTGTTAGAGTTACGCATACCTTGTTTTTTGATGGTGGCGCGCAACGCATCCCAATCAAGCGTGGTGCTGGTATCTTGTTGTAGATATTGCTTACCACGAGACTCTTGTAATAGTTGGATAGAGTCAACGGGCATAATGCCTTGATCCCATAAGCTCCCTTCATAGGTACTATAGCTACCTTGTTCTGCCGCGAGATCGGATGAGGCTTTAATCGCAAAGTAACTCACAGCTTCCATCGAGGTGTCGGCAAATGTAATCGCTTCATCTGAGCTATAAGGGATCCGTTGCGTGTATAAGGCATCTTGGAAGCCCATAATACCAAGCCCAACAGGGCGGTGGCGCAGGTTAGATTTACGCGCTTGCGGCACGCTGTAATAGTTATAATCGACCACATTGTCGAGCATGCGCATGGCGGTGGTAATGGTACGCTCGAGCTTGTCAATATCGAGACCTGTCTCAGTGGTATGTTGTGCGAGGTTGACCGAGCCGAGGTTACACACTGCTATTTCATCATCTGAGGTGTTGAGGGTGATTTCTGTACATAGATTTGAGCTATGCACCACACCAACATGCTGCTGTGGTGACCGTATATTGCAGGGATCTTTGAAGGTGACCCAAGGATGGCCTGTTTCAAATAGCATACCCAACATTTTCCGCCAGAGATCGATAGCGGGGATTTGGCGGGTATTGCCCATTTCACCGTTGGCGGCTTTTGCTTCATAAGCAGTGTAAGCCGTTTCAAACTTAGCACCAATCAGATCATGTAAATCAGGTGTTTCTTCAGGAGAGAACAGCGTCCATTGTCCTTCTTCAACAACCCGCTTCATAAATAAATCAGGGATCCAGTTGGCGGTATTCATATCGTGGGTACGGCGACGATCATCACCAGTATTTTTACGCAGATCAAGAAAATCTTCAATATCGATATGCCAAGTTTCAAGATAGGCACAGACAGCGCCTTTACGCTTACCACCTTGGTTAACAGCAACAGCTGTATCATTGGCAACTTTTAGGAAAGGCACTACGCCTTGTGATTTACCATTGGTGCCTTTGATATGGGCATTCATGCCACGTACGCGGGTCCAGTCGTTACCTAAGCCACCGGCATATTTGGATAAGAGAGCATTATCGCGCATCGCACTATAAATACCACCGAGATTATCTGGCACTGAAGTGAGGTAGCAAGATGACAGCTGCGGACGTAAGGTACCGGAGTTAAATAGGGTGGGTGTGCTACTCATAAAGTCGAACGAGGAGAGCAGGCGATAGAACTCAATTGCCCGTTCTTCACGGTTAACTTCATTGATCGCCAAGCCCATCGATACCCGCATAAAGAAGGCTTGTGGTAATTCAAAATGGGTGTCTTGATAATGAATAAAATAGCGATCAAATAGCGTTTGTAGACCTAAATAATTGAATTTAAAATCGCGATCGGCATCAAGCTCTTTCCCTAGCCGCTCTAAATCATATTCGGCTAATTCTGGCGCTAACAATTCATGCTCAACCGCTAATTGGATATAGGCTGGAAAATAGCTGGCGTAACGTTCTACCATTTCATGCTGGGTTGCTTGCTCTGAGCGTTTGCTCACAAAACTCAGTGCTTCATGGCGGATACTATCCATTAATAAACGTGCTGCAACATAGCTATATTCAGGATCTTTATCAATAAAGGTACGCGCTGACATCACGAGTGCTTTTTCAACATCCCGTTCATTAATACCATCAAATATATTACGTTGCATATCTTTCAAGATTGCGGCTTTATCAATTGCCTTCATACCGTCACAGGCTTCATCAATCAGCTTTTCCAAGCGCGGTAAATTAAGCGGTGATTTATTCCCCTCGGCATCGGTGACCATAATGTGAGAAGTGGCTTCTGCTACTTCAGGATGTGCCGCTTGCTCTTCCGCTCGCAATGTAGATTGTTGTTCACGGTAAATGACATAGGCGCGGGCGGCCTTGTGCTCTCCAGAACGCATCAGCATCAACTCAACTTGATCTTGAATATCTTCGATATGGACGGTATCACCATCATCAAGTCGGCGGGTAAGATTGTGTGTTATTTGTTCTGATAAGCTAGCCACTGTTTCATGGATCCGTTGGCTGGTTGCTGCATTATTTCCTTCAACGGCTAAAAATGCTTTTGTCATGGCAACTTGAATTTTACTTGGGTCAAATGGGGTGAGTTTGCCATTGCGGCGAATGACACTATATTGACCTGATAATGTGGTTACGGGTGTGGTGGGGGCAGTGTCAATAAAAGTAGGGATATCGATCAGTGGCTCAACGCTGTCTATAGTGGGTGTGGATGGGTTTTCTTGGCTCATAATGCGAACTCTCTCTTGTGTGGCTAGGGTGTTTAACCACTACATATTGTGGTTGTTAAATGTTTAACCACAAGATATAGGGTTTATTGACAAATGGCAAGTGCAAAAATGGGATTAAGTTGTGGATAACTTGGGGATGGAATCAGATAGGTCAAGCAGGGCAATAGATAGCGAGAAAATATAAATTTATAGATTATTTTTCTGCCAAAATAAGGTTATTTTGCGGCTTTAAATTAATGCGTTTTTGGGAGGCCTTGCTATATCTTATTATGCTTGCGATTGTATCGCTTCGATCACCTCGGGGATGTGGTTTTTCACTTTTACAGCTGACCAACAACTGCGCAAAATTCCTGTTTTATCGATCAGAAAGGTGCTGCGGACAATCCCCATATATTCGCGACCATAGAGTTTTTTGAGCTTGATCACATCAAATAGCTTACAAGCCGCTTCTTCTGCATCGGATAATAAGTGAAAGGGAAATTCATGTTTATTACGAAAGTTACTGTGGACTTTAACGCTATCACGAGATACACCAAAAATCACCGTATCTAATGCTTCAAACTCAGAAAAATGGTCGCGGAATGCTTTTCCTTCTTGTGTGCAGCCTGGCGTGTTATCTTTTGGGTAAAAATAAATAATTACATTTTTGCCATGGTAGTCAGATAGCTGAAAGTCTTTATTATCAGTGCTAGGCAGGGAAAAATCAGGAACGACTTTATTCAATTCGACAGTTTTCATTAATTAAGTTTCCTATTTTAGTCTTTCTATGCGTGTTAAAAATAGCCTATCATACCGCATTGTTTGATGAACAGTTTTAGGAGGCTTGCGGTCATGTTGACTGGCAGTATGGTTGCGTTAGCAACACCGATGCAGATAGATGGCAGAATCGATCATCCGCGTTTGCGTGAGTTAGTCGATTTTCATCTCGCTGCGGGGACAGATGCAATTGTTGCTGTCGGCACCACGGGTGAATCAGCAACATTAGATGTGGCTGAGCATTGTGATGTGATCCGGCAGGTGGTTGACCAAGTGGCGGGGCGTATTCCTGTGATTGCGGGTACGGGTGCTAATTCAACCAGTGAAGCCATTGCATTAACACAGAGCGCGAAAGAGGCGGGTGCCGATCAGGCCTTGCTAGTAACACCTTATTATAATAGGCCAACCCAAGAAGGCTTATATTTACATTATAAGGCGATTGCTGAAGCGGTCGATTTACCGCAAATTTTATATAATGTGCCATGCCGTACCGCGTGTGATTTATTGCCTGAAACGGCGGCGAGATTATCGCGAATTTCAAATATTATCGGTATTAAAGAAGCAACGGGTGAGGTGGCACGGGTCGCGATATTGCGTGATTTATGTGGTGATGATTTTGCGCTGTATACAGGCGATGATGCTAATACGGTTGATTTTATTTTACAAGGCGGCCAAGGCGCAATTTCAGTGACGGCTAATGTGGCACCAGCAAAAATGCACTCGATGTGTGCGGCAGCACTGAACGGAAATGAAGCGACGGCGCGCGAGATTGATGCAACATTAGCATTATTACATAAAAACTTATTTATTGAGGCGAATCCCATCCCCGTAAAATGGGCATTGAGCGAAATGGGCTTAATCTTGGATGGTATTCGGTTGCCGATGACGGTATTATCAACACAGTATCAATCAACTGTCCGTGATGCTTTAACAGCGGCAGGTGCACTTAAATAAAAATTGGGATAAAAATGAAACGAATTCTTGTGGCCAGTGGATTGGCAATATTTATATCAGGCTGTGGCTTTTTACCAAAATTAGATTCAGTCGTACCCGATAATCGGGATAAATTCCGTAAAGCAGAAACAATGCCGCCATTAGAGGTGCCTCCTGATCTAAGTAGCCAGCGGATCAATGATGATATTGCAGGTAGCGGTAATTCAGCAGCAAGCTATTCTGAATTTGAAGAGGCAGAGAATAATCCGCTTGCAGCACGCTATGGGGTGAGAGGACAATCAAAGCCATCGTTAGCAGGTGAAGGTAGTACAAGGCATTTAGTGGTGCCGGGTGAGCGAGCATTAACCTGGTCACGGATATTAGATTTTTGGGCAGAAACTGCGGTATCAGTTACTCGGCAAGATGAGCGTATTGGTTTGATGGATACGAGCAGCGATGCAGCGGATTATGCCTATCGCTTACGGATGGAACGGGGTGATAGCAGTAAATCATCAAATATTTATCTATCAGGTCAAGGTAAAAGTGAAGATAGCCAAAAAAATGAGGCAATGTTACGTAAATTGGCTGATTTTTTAGGCGTCTTGTACCAAGCAGATCAAAAACAAGCGCAAGCCGCCGCGACACCGAGGCAAGCATCACCGACAGCTGTTGCAGCCGCAATACGGCTAGAATTGGTTGATAATACTGCCGGTGGTCAAGCTTTGATGGTGGGCGAAGATTTTGCGACTGTTTGGAAAAAAGTAGGCAGGGTCTTAGATAGCCGTGGCTTTGCAGTGGAAGATCGTAATCGAGGCAATGGTACTTATTTTATGCGCTATATCGATCCTTTGACGGAGCGTAAGAAGCCTGGTTTGTTGAAAAAGCTGGCCTTCTGGCGTGATGATGTGGACAATAATCCAGAAGAATTTTCTTACGTTAAATTGATTTCAGATGCGGCAGAAACACGCATTGTTATTTTAGATGTAGATGAAAAAATAGATAGCTCTGAGCGTGCGAGTCGCTTATTGCAATTATTGAGAGAACAGCTCGCTCAGTAAGGGCCGACAGAGTGAGGTTTGCTTCATTAGGAAGTGGTAGCCGAGGCAATGCGACATTGGTTGCTAAAGGCGATACCTATTTGTTAATAGACTGCGGATTTTCTGCCCGTGAGATTGAAAAACGCCTACAAAAGTTTGACCTCATTCCATCGCAATTAACCGCTATTTTAGTCACCCATGAACATGGCGATCATATCAATGGTGTCCGCGTATTAGCAAAAAAGCACCAACTCCCTATCTGGGCGACGGCAGGCACAGCGGGCAGCTTGGCAGAAGATGTGCAAGATTTAGTGCAGACAGTGCAATATCACATGCCGTTTACACTAGGCGAGCAAGCAGATGAGATTACAGTGTATCCTTTTCCTGTACCACACGATGCGCGAGAGCCCAGTCAATTTGTATTTGAAGATGGGGAATATCGTTTGGGCTTATTAACGGATACAGGCATGATTACGCCAGTTATAGAGCAAGCCTTGACGGCTTGTGATGCCTTACTGTTAGAGGCAAACCATGATGCTGACATGTTGGCACAAAGTGTTTATCCTGATTTTTTAAAGCAGCGTGTTGGCGGCCAATATGGGCACCTGAATAATAAGCAAGCAGCAAACCTATTAGAAAAAATTGATACATCACAATTACAGCATTTAGTAATAATGCATGTAAGCGAAAAAAATAACACAGCGTCATTAGCTATTGATTCTTGTGTGGAAGCAATAGGGTGTGATCAACACTTTATTTCAATTGCAGCTCAAAATGAGGGTTTTGACTGGCGATATTTAATAAGAGAATAGAGATGGAAAAAAGACAAGAATTATTTGCAGGCAAAGCTAAAAGTGTTTATGCAACCGATAACCCTGAACTCGTTATTTTGAGTTTTCGGGATGATACCTCTGCGTTTGATGGCGAGAAGATCGAGCAACTACAGCGCAAAGGTGAAGTAAATAATAAATTTAATGCCTTTATTATGCGGTATCTTGAAGCGGCGGGTATTCAAACGCACTTTGAAGACTTATTAAGCCATAATGAAGTGTTGGTGAAGAAACTAGAGATGATGCCGGTTGAATGTGTTGTGCGGAACCGTGCGGCGGGGAGTTTGTGTCGCCGTTTAGGCGTGGAAGAGGGCATGGCATTAGACCCGCCTGTGTTTGAATTTTTTTTGAAGAATGATCCCCTGCATGATCCGATGATCAATGAATATCATATCGAAACATTTGGTTGGGCAACCGCAGAAGCGGTGGCTGCAATGAAAGTTCAGACTTTTAAAATCAACCAGATATTAAGTAAGCTATTTTTTGATGCTGGTATGGTTTTAGTGGATTACAAGCTAGAATTTGGCTTATTTAAAGGTGAAGTAATTCTGGGCGACGAGTTTAGTCCAGATGGTTGCCGTTTATGGGATGCGGCGTCGGGTAAAAAATTAGATAAAGATCGGTTTCGTCAGGGTTTGGGTGGGGTAATTGAAGCTTATGAAGAAGTAGCGATGCGGATTGGGGTGCCACTTTAAGCTGTAGGGAAAGCAACGTACGGACAAAAAAAGACCCACATTAAGCGGGCCTTTTTATTTTTTTAGAGTTTACATTTAAGACGCGATCAATCCATAAGTCACTAATACAATCCACATGACAGCAAAGATAAAAATAATCGCTGTGAAATGCTCAATAATAAATTTTTCAAATCTTTCCATTTGCATTACCTCTAAATATATGTCGAAACTTACATACATCGTACTAATATACCAGTAAATGCCAGCTTATGCTAGCTTGTCATCGGCGACATGATAGTGTGGATCTTCAATTACGTTGACTTCGATCAAGTCCCCTGCATTTGTTAGTAATTGACGGCATTCTTCGCTAAGGTGTTTCAGGTGTAAAGTCTTGCCTGCTTTAATATAACGATCAGCCAAATTATCAATTGCTTCAATCGCTGAATGGTCATAGACCCGTGAATTTTTGAATTCCAAAATAACATCATCAGGGTCATTTTTAGGGTCAAACAACTCGCAGAAGTTACGAACAGAACCAAAGAACAAGGGGCCATTGAGCTCATGTATTCGTGAACCTTTTTCATCAGTATAACTATTGATATGAAGGTGTTTCGCATGCTGCCAAGCAAAAATAAGTGCCGATACAATTACACCGACAATAACGGCAATTGCTAGATCGGAAATAACCGTTACACCTGCCACTAATGCGACCACAAATACATCTGCCATCGGGATTTTTCCGATCAAGCGGAAGCTTGCCCACTCAAACGTACCGAGCACCACCATAAACATTACACCTGTTAGTGCAGCAAGGGGGATTAACTCGATTAAGCCAGAAGCGAATAGGATAAAGAACAATAAAAATAGTGCAGCAGAGATCCCCGATAAACGACCACGCCCGCCAGAGTTGATGTTAATCATACTCTGACCAATCATCGCGCACCCCCCCATACCACCGAAGAAGCCGGTAACCGTATTGGCGATGCCTTGGCCGATACATTCTTTATTAGGCCGACCATTGGTTTCGGTTATTTCATCAATTAAAGTTAGTGTAAGTAATGATTCGATCAAGCCAATGGCGGCGAGAATCAAAGCATAAGGGGCAATAATATATAAGGTTTCAAAATTAAACGGCACCATTGGAATATGAATACTAGGAAAGCCCCCTGCAATAGATGCCATATCGCCCACAGAGCGCATATCAAGATCTAAACCAAGCACGATAAGGGTGACAGTAATAATAGCCACTAGTGAGGCTGGTACAGCACGCGTCAGCTTCGGTAGGAAATGGCTAATTGCCATAGTGAGCCCAACAAATCCTAGCATCATCCACAGCGCACTGCCGCTCATCCACTGGCTTACACCATTCACCGTTTCTTGAAACATCGGTAGTTGCGCAAGGAAAATAACGATTGCGAGTCCATTCACAAAGCCGAGCATCACGGGATGTGGCACCATCCGAATAAATTTACCGAGCTTCAACACGCCCGCTAGTATTTGGAATATTCCCATTAGCACCACAGTGGCAAAAAGATATTCCACCCCATGCCCTGCAACTAAAGCAACCATAACAACAGCTAACGCACCGGTTGCTCCTGAAATCATCCCAGGACGACCACCAATAACAGCGGTAATTAACCCTACTAGGAAAGCCGCATAGAGGCCAACAAGGGGTTGAACGCCAGCAACAAAGGCAAAAGCAACTGCTTCGGGCACAAGGGCAAGCGCAACAGTCAGCCCAGATAGTACATCATTTTTGACATTTTGAGGGCGACGTTCAAGTAAGGCTGTAAACATGGTGATCCTTAGAAATAAAAAAGGGCCTGTTCCAGCTGGAGCAAGCCCTAAATAATGGTACCGAGAGTCGGAATCGAACCGACACTTCCGAAGAAACTGGATTTTGAATCCAGCGCGTCTACCAGTTCCGCCATCCCGGCATTCAAGCGCGTTATTATACGGCGTTGAGCCCATTTAGGAAAGTGTTTTTTATTGCTAGCAGTTGATTATTGTCAGTTTTACACACAGTATATAATAGGGCTATGACAAGAATCACTATGGAATCATTTATGAGTAAATTACAGTACCGTATCTATATTGGCTTGTTATTGTTGTGTGCTATTTTAGCGCTACTTCCTTTTGAGCATACTGTCGGCCAGCAGCTCACGGAAATGCTGACAATAACCTTAGCTGTTTATGCTGTGGCGAGAGGCCTTAATGGTGTTATTTCAATGGCGCAGGGCACAGAACTGGCGATTGAGCCCATGGGCGTTGGCGTTACCTTAGCGCCAGGTGAAATACTGGACCCACTCAATGATTTAATTGAACAAGTGTCGACGGTGTTGTTATTTGCTGCTGCATCATTGGGGGTTCAGAAAATCATGCTGGGGATGGGTGATATTAACCTCTTTCGCTGGTTGTTATTGGGCTTGTCGCTGATTGCATTAATGATAATGATCAGTAAACGAACGCCGCCGAAGCTATTTCTAAATATGATATTAATCCTGACCTTATTGCGTTGCGTAGTACCGATGACGGCGATAATGTCACATCAAATACAAAATGGCTTGGCCGTGGATAGGCAACAGGCAGTATCCGTATTAGCGGATACGCAACAAAAGGTGAATATCATTAATCAATCATCGGATGAAAATAAAAGTTGGTATGAAGGATTAAAAGAAAGCCTAGATATTACAGCCAGTATTGAAGCCGTGGAGCAAAAGGCAGAACAGGCGATTTCCTCTGCGATCCATATTTTAGCAGAATTTGTGCTGGTATTTATGCTGCTACCAATTTTATTATTTATGGTGTTATTTACCGTGTTTAAACGCTTACTAAGGTAAGATATGCCCATAAATAAAACAGCCGATGAAGGGATGGATATAAATGGAAATAACACAATTTACCGTAGGTGTTTTTCGGGTGAATACGTATTTACTACGTGATGAAGCAACAGGAAAATGTGCCATTGTCGATACAGGTGAAAGCGATGAATTAGCCACACGATTGCAATCGCTCGATCCACCACCCGATATTCAAATGATTTTACTCACCCATGGCCATTTGGATCATGCCGGTGGATTGCCGTATTTACAAGCGGCATTTGATGTGCCAACGTATTTGCCCAGATTGGAAAAACCTTTATTTGATACCTTGCCACAGCAAGGAGATTGGTTTAATAACCCTGCGATGAATTGTGAATGTGGGCGCATTGATCATTGGCTAGATGATGGCGATCATATTCAGTTAGGCGATACGGCACTAAGATTTATTTCAACCCCGAGCCACACACCAGGCCAAGGCTGTTATTATGATGAGCAAGATGTTTTTGTGGGTGATACGATCTTTGCAGGCAGTGTGGGGCGAACAGATTTACCGCTAGGCAACCCCGATTTGATGGAAAATAGTTTACGTAAGCTAATGACCTTGCCGCATGCCTTGCGTGTGCACAGTGGGCATGGGCGCATCACAACATTAGGTGATGAATTAGAAAATAATTCCTACCTACAATTTTTAAGAGAAGGATAATATGGCAACAATCAATAGTTTAATTACTGGGTTTCAGCGATTTAAAGATCAATATTTTGGGGATGACAGTCGTTTATATGCAGGGTTTAAAGACGGTCAGCCGGCCAAAACATTAATGATTTCCTGTTGTGATTCACGCGTTGATCCTGCGATTTTAACGGATTGCTCACCGGGCGATTTGTTTACCATTAGGAATGTGGCCAACTTGGTGCCACCGTATGAAGCTGACGGTCATTACCATGGCACAAGTGCTGCTTTAGAATACGCCGTTAACGCATTGAAAGTAGAGAATATTATAGTTATGGGGCATGCCAGTTGTGGTGGTATAAAAGCCTTGTGGGAGCATGAGGATGAAGTCGATACTGGTACGGAGTTTATCCACCCTTGGGTATCCATTGCAGATGAAGCGAGAGCTAAAATAAAAGCGGAAATGGCAGATACGACAGAAGCTGAACAGCTTCGTGGATGTGAACAAGCTGCGATTTTAGTGTCGTTAGAAAATTTATTAAGCTTTGATTGTGTGCGTCAACAAATTGAAGCAGGGGAACTCACTATTCATGGTTGGTATTTTGATATGCATGTGGGTGAATTATTAAGTTACAAACCGAAAGAAAAAGCCTTTAGCCCCGTTAAGATTTAAGCTAAATGGACTGGATGATAGAAAATTGGTGGCTGGTATGGGGAGTTATGGGCCTAATCGTGATCGCTATTGCCAGTCTTCATTTTCGTCGTGAGCCGGAAACGCGTGCAGGACGGATGTTTTTCTGGTTTTTCCCTTTGTAAATCCTATCAGTCATGAGAATAACGAGCTGACTCCTCGGGCCCTAATGCTAGTAATGATTGGTTTTTTAATCGTACTCATGAACACTCTTTTTGATATGTTTTTTAGCATATTATTTTACTATGCTAATTTGCCCTAATAGAGATCTTAACGTATAGTACCGCCCTTACTCTAGGTGTCGTTATGTTTGCATAACGGTGAAACTGGGAAGTTGGTGAGACACCAACACTGCCCCCGCAACGGTAATAATTCCTTTGAGAATTTAAGTCCGGAGACCGGCCTAGTGTGTCCACACCAACAAATAAACTTGTTGGCCTCTAAATTTATAAGATCGCGGGTGAGCTGATCTTTAGGAGCATTCAGATGACAACACATAACGTGTTTGGCGTTGCTTTACGCCGAAAAACCAATATTATCACTTTAATCGCTGCCAGTATGGCATCGCCAGGAACGTATGCAGATACGTCATTAACCCCCGTTACCGTTACTGCCAATCGCATTGCTACAGAAAGCATCGCAGCATCGACCACGGTGATTACACGCGAAGATATTGAACGCATGCAGGTGAATAACTTGCCAGAATTATTATCGCGTCAACAAGGCATTGGCATTGTGAGCCAAGGCGGTTTAGGCAAACTTAGCAGCTTGTTTATGCGTGGCACCGAGTCTGACCATGTATTGGTGCTCGTTGATGGTGTGCGTTGGCAGTCTGCTACCGCAGGTGGGGCGGCATTGCAACACTTCCCCGTCACTCAAATTGAACGAATTGAGATTGTACGTGGCCCACGCTCAGGTTTATATGGTGCAGAAGCAATGGGTGGGGTGATTCAAATCTTTACCCGTAGAGAAGATACAGGTTTTCAGCCAACCGCAGGGCTTGGCTTTGGTTCAGATAATACCCGACAAGCCAGTGCTGGTATCAATGGTGGATCAGAAAATACCCATTACAATATTAGCCTTGCTCACCAAGAAACTGAAGGTATCAATGCTTTATTGAATAATAATTTAGATGAAGATGGTTACAAAAACCAAAGTGTTGCAGCCAATCTTAGCCATGCCTTTTCAGATCGGTTTAAAGTCGGCCTGAGTGCTTTATATGCAGAAGGCGAAAATGAATATGATGGCTTTGAATTTGATCCCACGAATTTTAGCGATTATGAAGATGACACGGTGCAACAAATTCTGAGCGCTAATGCCTCATTTGCAGTCACTTCTAATTGGCTGATGGATTTCAAATTAGGCGACAGCCGAGATAAATCAGATAACTTTCAGAATGATTTAAAAACAAGCACATTTAATACACAACACCAGTTTGCATCACTCCAAAATACCGTATCAATTTTGGATAAACACACTCTTATTCTGGGGCTTGATTATGATGAAGATAAAGTAAAGAGTTCAACGGAATTTACGGATACATCCAGAGACAATAAAGCTGTGTTTGCCAGTTGGTTAGGTGATTTTGATCGGCTTAACATTGGTTTAAGTGGTCGTTATGATGATAATGAGCAGTTTGGCAGCCATACCACAGGCAGTGCAGAAGTCGGTTTTCAGATAAATAATTTGATTCGCTTGGTCGGTAGTATGGGTACTGGCTTTAAAGCCCCGACCTTTAATGACCTCTATTTTCCAGCAGCATTTGGCTTTCAAGGCAATCCTGACTTAGATCCGGAGCGTTTGCGTGCACATGAAATTGGGCTGGAAGGAGAGACAAACTGGGGCCGGTGGTCAGCACGTTATTTCCATAATGATATTGATGATTTGATTACAATTAAATCAGATTTCTCAACTGTTGAAAATATCGCTGAATCACGGATCCGTGGGTTTGAATTAGCGGCAAATGCGATAATTTACCAATGGGATGTAGCGGCAAACATTTCTATTTTAGATCCCAAAAATCAAGATTCAGACGCGCTATTAGCACGCCGCGCTAGGCAAATGGCAAATTTATCGCTTGATCGTAGTTGGGGCAACTTAAGCGCTGGCGCAAGCTGGAAGCTACAAGGACATAGCTATAATGATGCCGCTAACACACAGCGTTTAGCAGGCTTTGGCTTGGTTGATTTACGCGCTAAATATACCTTTGCACCTGCATGGGCTGTGGAAGCGAGGATCCAAAACTTATTTGATCAAGACTATTTCACTGCCTTAGATTTCTCTGGCAATGGCTATCAGTCATTAGATCGCACAGGCTTAATTTCAATCGTTTATCAGCCTTAACAATAAAGCCCTTCCTTGCTGAGGAGGGTTGGGAGGGGAGACCTTAATCATATTTCCCTCACCCAACCCGCTCCCTCTTGAGAGGGCAATATCATTTATATTGCAGTTTTGGCTAATTCAGAGGAAAATACGCGCTTTAGTATGATCTTATGAAGAATAGAATCAATCATGACGCAATCTGACGACCGACTTAAAGACAAACAATTCGCAACCCGCGCTGTGCGCGCAGGGCAAGCGCGTACCCATGAGGGTGAACATTCAGAAGCCATGTTCTTGACCTCAAGCTATGTGTTTGACAGTGCTGAGCATGCGGCTGCGCGTTTTGCAGGTGATGAAGAGGGGAATATATATTCTCGCTTTACCAATCCGACAGTGCGTAACTTTGAGCAGCGTCTTGCCACTTTAGAAGGCGGAGAAGTCGCGGTAGGCACCTCATCGGGGATGTCAGCCATTCTATCTACATTTATGGGGTTATTGGCGGCAGGCGATCATGTGGTCTCTTCTCGCAGTATATTTGGCACCACGCGGGTATTATTTGATAAATATCTCGCTAAATTTGGCATCGAAACTGATTTTGTTGCCTTAACGGATCTGGCAGCATGGGAAGCGGCGATTCAGCCGAATACTAAAGCCTTATTTCTAGAAACGCCATCGAATCCCTTAAATGAAATTGCAGATATTAAAAAATTGTCTGCTATTGCTAAGGCACATGATTGTATCTTAATTGTGGATAATTGCTTCTGCACGCCTGCCTTGCAGAGGCCACTCGCGTTGGGTGCTGATATTGTGATCCATTCCGCCACTAAATATATTGATGGCCAAGGTCGTGGCGTGGGTGGCGCTGTGGTCGGTGATGCGGATTTAGTTGGCGAGCAAGTGTATGGATTCCTACGCACCGCAGGGCCAACCATGAGCCCATTCAATGCCTGGTTATTCTTGAAAGGTTTAGAAACATTAGATATTCGGATGAAAGCGCATTCAGCCGCTGCATTAGAACTAGCGATATGGTTAGAGCAACAACCACAAGTCGAGAAAGTATTCTATGCCGGTCTGCCCAGCCATCCACAGCATGCATTAGCCAAACAGCAACAGTCTGATTTTGGCGGAATTATCGCGTTTGAAGTAAAAGGCGGGCAGGCGGGTGCATGGAAAGTAATTGATGCCACCACCTGGTTATCTATTACCGCAAATTTAGGTGACACCAAAACCACCATCACCCATCCGGAAACCACAACACATGGTCGCTTAACCCAAGAAGAACGCGATCTCGCTGGGATCAGAGATGGTTTATTACGGATTTCAGTTGGCCTAGAAGATGTGGCCGATATTAAAGCGGAATTACAATGTGGGTTTGTGTTGCTATAGAATGAAAGTCAGATGGCAAATGTGGGATAAGTGACCGCCAAGGTGAAGGAAATCCATCATTTGTTTGATAAATGTAATCGCATGAAGATTAACGCTTCACTATTTGCCTGAAGATGGTTTATTCCAAAATCCGCTGTGCACGCCAATATTTCTTTTTCCAGTAGACATTATCTAACTTGGAAATGATAACGCCCTTGCTAGTGGAGGCATGGAGGAATTTTCCATTACCGATATAAATCCCAACATGGCGAGTGCGCCAGCCTGTTTTGAAGAAGACCAGATCGCCTGGCTTGAGTTTGCGGCGTGATATTTTATCACCTTGTTTGACTTGCGCCTTGGTGGTGCGGGGTAGAGTGATACCGAAGCGTTGTTTGAAAGTAAGATAAACAAACCCAGAGCAATCGATGCCTTTTTTGCTCAGCCCTCCGAGGCGGTAAGGCGTGCCTTGCCAACCATTATATTGTGTATGGAGCGCGCTGGAGACTTGAGATTGCGAGCGGGTGGCATGGTGGCTGCCGCAGGCGGTGAGCAATAGGCTGAGGAGAATTAGGAGGGATAGGCGGTTTATTATCATGTGTTTACTTTACACGGTTTGGCTGTTCAGTACCTCTATATTATTGAAATGGATTCCCGCCTTCGTGGGAATGACAGGATATTTTACAGGAATGATGGGGATGTTTTCAATGAATAAGATCTCTCCACTACGGCCGAGATGACAGAACTCTTTTAACGGGGATCACGATTTTCAAGTGGTTTTCCCTAGCTTATAGGCGGCGAGAAGCGCCTGTTCTAGACTTTTCTGGCGATCTTTATCGGTAGCGGCGAGAACGGCTTGTATTTCTGTGTGCAATTGTCCTATCGCTTGTTGGGCGTGCCAGTGTTGGCTGAAACCGGTGAGATCGAGTTGGTCGTTATCCATTATGAATTGGGCGACGTCACCTTGTGGATCACTGAAGATCAGCGGCTCTCCGAGTAGCATTTCATATTCATAGGAATAGGCATCAATATGGTGTTTGTTTGCGAGATAAGTATGAAGGTCTGGAATGGCTTTATGCGCGTGCATGAAGCCATCTAAATCGAGGGTGGCGCTGGGTTTGTGGGTATGGCCTTTGTAATCAAAGCTAACATGGACGGTAATTTTACTGATTTTTAGACTTGTTTTTGGTTCAACTCTTTGAGTGCATTAAGGTAGCCTTCCTCAGAAGGGACTTGATTATTCCGTTGGGCAAGCCAGAGCGATTCGGTAAGGCATTCCATCATTTCATGTTCTATGTTGTGAGCATCACCAAGTTTGGCTTGCAGTTGTTGATAAAGTTCGCGGATCCCATCGGGACGGTTAGTGCTGATTTGTTCATGAAGTCCTAGATGTAACCCCATGTGTAGAAAGGGATTCGTTTCACCATTTTCGACCCAATATTCTTGTTGTAAACTGGTTTCGGTATCAAAAATGGTGTGGTATTCAGGATGCTGTTCGATAACTTGGGCGATGCTCATTTCTAGCGGTGTCATGGCTGCGTTAGTTTGGCGTTTATGCCAGGCATCATAGTAGGCTTGGCGTAGTTTTTCCCGATCCTGACCAAACATTATGCGCTTTTCTTTTGTTGGCGACGGAATTCATCGCAGGTATGGGAGACGATACAAATATGGCAAGCAGGTTTATTTGCTTTACAGGTATAACGCCCATGTAGGATCAGCCAGTGATGGGCATCAAGCAGATAAGGTGTGGGGATGACTTTCATTAGTTTATCTTCGACTGCACGAGGTGTTTTGCCTTTGGCCAGACCTGTGCGGTTACCTAAACGGAATAGATGGGTATCGACGGCAATCACGGGTTGTCGAAATATCGTATTGAGAATCACATTGGCTGTTTTCCTGCCAACACCCGGTAAAGCTTCTAATGCATCACGATCTGAGGGGATGTTACTGTTATGCAATTCAATTAGTTGGCAGCAAGTCTTAATCACATTTTCAGCTTTACTATTGAATAAACCAATCGTTTTAATATAGCTTTTAAGGCCATCGACACCGAGTGCTAAAATTGCTTCTGGTGTATTGGCGATAGGATAGAGTTTATCCGTCGCTTTATTGACGCTAATATCCGTGGCTTGGGCGGAGAGGATAACAGCGATCAGTAATTCAAACGGCGAGCGATAGTTAAGCTCCGTTGTGGGGTCAGGATTTTGTGATTGCAGACACTTAAAAAAATCTTCACGCTGTCGTTGATTCATATGGGGCTAGTGACCCCTTCTATGGTTGCCGTTTGTGTTTGGCTGGTGTCTGTTTGGTTTGTTTTTTGGCGTTGGTCAATCATATTTTTAGCGGCAACAATTAAACCAAGCCCAATAAAGGCGCCTGGTGGCAAAATAGCGATAAGAAAACCACGATAATCTTCAACTACGGTGATAGTGAGTTGTTTTGCCGATTCACCAAACATAAGATGTGCTTCGCTAAACAGCGTACCTTGACCAATGATCTCTCGCATTGCGCCTAACAGAATTAATACCGCAGCAAATCCCAGACCCATCATAAAACCATCTAGCAGTGCCGGGCCAACAGGATTACGGGCTGCAAATGCTTCGGCCCGGGCAATAATGGCACAATTAGTCACGATGAGTGGAATGAATATCCCAAGAATTAAATAGAGTTCATGAAACCAGGCATTCATACTGAGTTCGATAATGGTCACAATTGAGGCAATAATCATCACGAATACAGGTAAACGTGCCGCATCTGGGATCTGGTGGCGCAATAGCGAAATAATGCCGTTTGAGGCGACTAAGGTGAGCAAGGTGGCCAATCCTAGCCCTAAGCCATTAATGGCGGTGCTAGTGACGGCAAGGAGTGGACATAAACCAAGCAATTGCACTAATGCAGGATTATTTTTCCATAATCCGTCACGAATGATTTGGCGATAAACAAGGTTCATTGTGTTGCCTCCGCAAATAAATTATCTCGCTGCTGGTGGAAATAGTCTAAGGCTTTATACACTGCACTGACGACAGCACGTGGTGTAATTGTTGCCCCTGTAAATTGATCAAAATAACCGCCATCGGTTTTCACTTTCCATTTATCGGCAGGTGGATTATCTTTTGATAAATCAGTGAAAGACAAGATCCAATCAGCCCGCTTTAATTCTATCTTATCACCTAAACCAGGTGTTTCTTTGTGTTTTAGTACGCGAACCCCTGTAATCGTACCATCATATCGGATAGCGATCAGCATGCTGATTTTGCCATTATAACCATCCGGTGCCACAATATTAAATATAGCAGCGACAGGCTGGCCTTGTTTTCTAGCACGATACACGAGGCTGGGTGTTTGCATACCAAGGGCAGCCGTAATGGGGAGCGTGAGTGTAGATGCGAGTAGATCATTATCGTATTCTGATTCAGGCAGTAAATTATTCAATGTGCGCAGCAATGTGGCACGTTCATTGTCCGCAATTTGGCTGCGGGTGGCTTGCTCAGTAACGGCGACCAATGCGGTTGCAATGGCAGCAAATAATGCGAGCAAGATGCCGATACGCAACACCAAGGTGATTGAGCTATTTTTTGTGGCCATAGGTAACCGGTTGGGTGTAATAATCAATAGTGGGAACAAGCATATTCATGAGTAATACAGCAAAGGCAATTCCATCAGCATAGCCACCCCAGACACGAATAATGTAGGTGAGCAATCCAATACCTGCACCAAATATGAGTCGGCCGCGGAGGGTGGTACTGGCTGTAACGGGATCGGTGGCAATAAAAAAGGCACAAATCATCGTGCCACCGCTGAGTAAGTGTAGCAGCGGGGTGGCGCTGGTATGCGGTGTAATGAAGTACGTGATGCTACTGATAAGCGCAAGGCTGGCTAGCATCGCCACCGGAATATGCCAACTGATAACACGGCGATAAATAAGGAATAAGCCGCCAATAAGGAAACATAAATTAACCACTTCCCAGCCTTTACCACCGATCATGCCGTAGAGCTTGTGATTGGTGACGAATATGGGATCAACACTTTGGCCAATTGCTGTTTTCATTTCATCAAGCGGTGTCGCGCCTGAAATGGTATCAAGCGTCAGCCCTGCGGGGAGTTGGCCAGAAAAGATGGCTTGGAAAGTGTGCGTAAAGCTTAGTGGATGGTCGTTAATACTATTCACGGGCAACCACGAAGTCATCTCAACAGGGAAAGAAATAAGCAGCAATACATAGGCTGCCATTGCTGGGTTAAACGGGTTATATCCCAGCCCGCCATATAGGTGTTTGGCGAATACAATAGCAAAGATAATCCCAATTACGGTCAGCCACCAGGGGGCGAGGGAGGGCAGTGCTAATGCGAGTAAAACTGCAGTCACAATTGCGCTACCATCGGTAAGAAATGGTTTGAGTGGGCGACCACGTAGATGCAACATGAATGCTTCAACCAGCAGGGCAACGATGGTCGCGAAGATAAGATTAATCAATACGCCGTAGCCAAAATAATACACCAATGCACCCAAAGCTGGTATTAACGCCAGTAAAAGCTGGATCATATGCTTGGTGACGCGGCTGTTACCCACTAGGAAGGGAGACGTTAAGCCAAATAGTTTCATGTTGGCGTGTCCTGTTGTTCAGCTTGTTTTTCTGCTTCGGCCGCTTTCTTGCTAGCAGCCAATGCCGCCTTGCGTTGACGTTGGCGTTCTGCTTTCTCTTCTTTTTCTAAGGCAATTCTAGCTAAGCGTGTGTCATATCGATCTCGCGCATGTTCTGATTTTCGCTTTTCTGCTTCGATTGTCATCGCTTCTGTTTTAGCATAGCGGAAATATTGTACCAGTGGAATTTCACTGGGGCAGACGTAAGAACAGCAGCCACATTCAATGCAATCAAATAGATTGTAATCACGCGCTTTTTCTAGATCATTAGCGCGGGTATACCAGTAAAGTTGCTGCGGTAATAAACTGACGGGGCAAGCAACTGCACAATCGCCACAACGTATACAGGGAAGGGGTTGTGGCTTTGGTTTTGAGCTGCTGATACGCGTTAATACACAGTTACATGTTTTGATGACGGGCAAATCATATCGCAACAATTCAAACCCCATCATTGGGCCACCCATAATGAGGTGATCGTCTTCACTGAGTTTGCTACCACAGTGTTCAAGTAATAAATTAATCGGTGTGCCTATTAATGTTTCAAAGTTTCGTGGTTTATCTACAGCTTCACCTGTTACTGTTACGATTCGAGAAATCAGCGGTTCGCCATGAAAGATTGCTTGCGCAATGGCATAACATGTCCCGACATTATGACAGACAATGCTCACATCAAGTGGCAAGCCGCCACTGGGCACCGTTTTACCAGTGACTGCCTGGACCAATTGTTTTTCGCTGCCTGCAGGATACCGTGTGGGGATCACCATTACATCGGTATCACCAATATCCGAACGATTTTCAATCGCTTGTTGCATCGCTGTTGCCGCTTCTGGCTTATTATCTTCAATTGCGATAATGCATTGTTTGACGCGTAAAGCACGACGAATAATTACAATACCTGCAATAATCTTATCTGCCCGTTCACGCATCAACATATCGTCGCAGGTGATATAGGGTTCACATTCAATCCCATTGATAATTAAGGTTTCCACATGATGGTGGGTATGTGGGTTTAGTTTAATGAAGCTGGGGAAGCCTGCACCACCCAGACCGACAATGCCTGCATCACGAATACGTTGTCGGATTTCGTGTTCAGATAATGTCGTGAAATCTGCCACGGGATCTAAGTTTATCCACTCATCTTTTCCATCGGCTTCAAGTGTAATACAAGGGGCAGATAAGCCAGACGGATGCGGAATGGGCTGTTCTGAAATATCAATAATAGTGCCTGAGGTTGGCGCATGCAGCGGTACGCTAACATAATCCTGTGCACTCGCTATTTTCTGACCCTTTAGTACCTTATCTCCCACCTCAACATTAGGCAGGGAAGCTTCACCAATATGTTGGTGGAGAGGCAATACAAAATGTTTGCTGAGAGGTGCTTCCTGGATTGTCTGCTGATTTGAAATTGCTTTATGACCCGCTAATTTCAAGCCGCCTGGAAAAGTGTCATGAGGATATTTCATGGCACAGGTTCCTGACTGAGGACAGGATTTTGCCAGCCCCAATTTTGGGTTGAAAGCGGTTCAGCAACCATATCAATACAATCAACTGGGCAGGGTTCTAAACACAGATCACAGCCCGTACATTCATCAGAAATCACCGTATGCATTTGTTTGGCGGCGCCTAAAATTGCATCGACAGGACAGGCTTGGATGCATAAAGTGCAACCAATACAGCGTTCTTCATCAATTACAGCTAGTGTCGTGATGGCTTCGACCCCACATTCCTCATCTAATTCAACAGGCTCGCGGTCAAGTAAATCAGCCAAAGCATGAATGGTTGCCTCGCCACCAGGAGGGCAGCGATTGATATCAACTTCATTTGCTGCAATCGCTTCAGCATAAGGGCGACAGCCAGCGAAACTACACTGGCCACATTGTGTTTGCGGCAATAGTTTATCAATTTGTTCAACCACAGGATCGCCTTCTACTTTAAAGTAGATTGCAGCAAAGCCGAGCACAAGACCCAAGATCAGAGCCAGCGCGGCGAAGGAGAGGATAGCAATTAACATCAGCTTAAAACTTAACCAAGCCAGAAAAGCCCATAAAGGCCATCGACATTAAACCTGCCGTAATCAAGCCAATCGCAGCACCTTGAAACGGCATGGGTACATCCGCTACCGCAATACGCTCACGCATCGCCGCAAACATAACGAGTACTAGCGAGAAACCAATCGCTGCGCCGAAACCATATAAGGCTGACTCAAGGAAATCATGGCCCTCTTGTACATTCAGCAATGCGACACCCAGCACGGCACAGTTCGTCGTGATTAACGGCAAGAAAATCCCTAACACTTGGTATAGCAAAGGACTGGTTTTATGGACTACTAATTCGGTAAATTGTACGACTACGGCAATCACAAAAATAAATGCAATCGTACGCAGGAATTCGATCCCTAATGGTGCGAGCAGATAGGTGTTAACAAGGTAGCTACTGATCGAAGACAAAGTCAGCACAAAAGTCGTTGCCAAGCCCATTCCCACAGCAGTTTCTAGCTTGCGAGACACGCCCATAAACGGACACAATCCTAGGAACTTAACTAAGACAATGTTATTCACCAAAATGGTGCTGATTAAGATGATGGCATATTCAGCCATTGCTACCCACTATATTAAGTCAGAAATTAAGTGCTAATTATAGCGTATTTAGGTGGGTTTTCGTAGGTTTATATTACATTTAAATTGGTTTTTAAGTTTTTATATCTCTTTTAGTAATATAGTGGTTTTCTAAGTCTAGTTTGTACGGAAGGCCTAATACTTAAGTGTTACGACGTCGTTCACGTACGGCATTAGCTAGTGATTCCAATAATGGCACGGTACACTCCCAATCCATACAGGCATCGGTAATACTTTGGCCATAGGTAACGGGTTTATTGTCAACAAGATCTTGCCGACCTGCAACCAGATGACTTTCAAGCATTAAGCCCATAATACGATTATCTCCTGCAGCCACTTGTTTTGCCACATCGAGGCAGACTTCGGCTTGCTGGATATGATCTTTACCACTGTTACTATGGCTGCAATCTACCATCAGGCGAGGTGCTTGTTTAGCTGCTTCAAGTAAGCTAGCCGCTTCATCAATGCTGGCGGTATCATAATTAGGTTTTTTGCCACCGCGCAAGATGACATGACAATCAGGATTACCTGTTGTAGAAAAAATGGCAGAATGACCGGTCTTGGTTAGCGACATAAAATGGTGTGGATTAGCTGCAGAACGAATGGCGTCAACTGCAACATCTAATCCGCCATCAGTCGCATTTTTAAATCCAATCGGGCAGGATAGACCAGATGCTAATTCACGATGGGCTTGGCTTTCTGTAGTACGCGCACCAATGGCGCCCCATGAAATTAAATCAGCAATATATTGTGGGCTAATCAGATCAAGGTATTCAGAAGCGGCAGGCACATCCATTTCTGCTAAATCGAGCAATAGTTGGCGTGCAAGATGTAAGCCTTTATTTATTTTGAAGCTACCATCAAGACAGGGATCGTTAATCAGCCCTTTCCAACCCACAATAGACCGTGGTTTTTCAAAATAGACCCGCATAATGATCTGTAAATCAGCTTGTAATGATGCGATATAAGGCTTGAGTTTGCTGGCATATTCGCGTGCCGCATCAGGATCATGAATTGAGCAGGGGCCTACAATAACAATCAAGCGGTCATCGCCACCTTGAATAATTTGTTGGGCTTGATTACGCGCATGAAAAACGGTTTCTGATGCATGATCAGAAATCGGTAATTCTTTGTGTAATAAGGCAGGAGAAATAACTTCCTGCATGCCTGTTATGCGTAAATCGTCAGTGCTGTAGCGCATGAATCTTAAAGCTCATCATTTAGTAAAAGATAATTATACGTGATGTTTAGTGTGCTGCGGGCATTGCTGCGACAACCTCACCAAATTTATCGGCATTCAGCCAGAGATGTACCCAAATACTGGCGCCATAACCCAGTGCAATAGCCCAGATCCATTTGAGATGGGCAAAGAAAGTATAAATACCGCGAGCTTGCCCCATAACGGCGACACCTGCGGCCGAACCAATAGAAAGCAATGAGCCCCCCACGCCTGCGGTCAACGTAACCAATAACCATTGTCCCAGATCCATGTCGGGCATCATCGTGAGTACGGCAAACATGACAGGAATATTATCGACGATGGCAGAAATAATGCCAATTAGGATATTCGCAGTTGTTGGGCCTAAATCACCATAAAGGAGCTCAGAACCCATTGTGAGATAACCGATGGTACCTAAGCCACCAACAGAGAGAATAATACCGTAGAAAAATATTAAGGTATCCCACTCAGCATGTTCGACTTGCTTAAAAATATCAAAGGGCGCTTTTTGGTTTTCGGTTCCATCCTGGAGTGCCGGTTGGCTATGTGCATCGAAAGAACCAGCCAATCGTTTATCATGCATTTTTAGGAAATAGCCAAATACTTTTAGAAATCCTAAGCCTGTCATCATGCCTATTACCGGAGGTAGGTGCAAGAAGTTATGGGCACTGACTGCCATTGTAATGGTTAGAATAAATAAACCGACCACAACAAAAGCACCTGGTTTTAATTTTCCCATATCACCTTGCATGGCATCGGGTTGTCCCTTTTCAAGTGATAGAGACATAATTACAGCAGGAATTAGCCAATTGACCAATGAAGGAATAAACAGATTAAAAAATTCTGTAAAGTTGACCACCCCTTTCTGCCAAACCATTAATGTTGTAATATCACCAAACGGACTAAATGCTCCCCCCGCATTTGCAGCAACCACGATATTGACACAGCCTATTGCTACAAATTTATGATTACTACCACCGACAGCCATTACCACCGTTGCCATCAATAGTGCTGTAGTGAGATTATCAGCGATAGGCGAAATACAGAACGCAAGCAAGCCCGTTAACCAGAAGATGATGCGTAAAGAAAAACCTTGGGAGACTAACCAACTGCGTAAGGCATCAAATATACCCCGCTCGCCCATTGTATTGATATAGGTCATTGCAGCCAGTAGAAATAAAAATAATTCAGCATATTCCAGTAAATTATGGCGGATCATAATTTCAGCCGTTTGGTGGAAGGCGGTATCATCTTGTTGGGCATAAATAAGTGCAATTAATGCCCAAATAATCCCCGCTGCGATCAGTACAGGTTTAGATTTGCGCATATGTAACCTCTCCTCAGCAATCACCAAGGTGTACGCAATCACAAAGATAGCAATAGCAGTGTAACCGACCCAGTGTGAAGTAAGGTCAAGCATTGGCGGCGCAGCGGCCCCTGATGCCCATGAAAGTGCAGGCACTGTAGCAAATAGGGAGGCAATAAAGAGTGAAAAATAACGTGACATAAGTGTAGAAACCAAATGAGTTAAAACAAGAAGCCTACTATGATACCGAGCAGCGTGGTTTTGGGGAAGAAATTAAGATCAGTCAATCAATTTATTGTGTAGGCCTAATGACGCATCTTCGATTAAATCAAGCACATGTTCAAAGCCATTAGCACCGCCATAATAAGGATCAGGTACGTTTTGTTCGTCATATTCGATGGCATAGTCCAAGAAGTATTGCACTTTATGCTGGTGCTCAGTCGGGCATTCTGCCATCATATTGGCATAGTTTTCACTGTCCATGGCCAACACATAATCAAAGTTTTCATAATCACGGGCCACAACTTTTCGCGCACGAATATAAGATAAATCAATACCCCGCTTTTTTGCCGCTTGGCTAGCGCGACTATCAGAAGGTTCACCCTGATGATAGGCAATCGTACCTGCCGAATCAATTTCAAATCGATTAGCTGTATTTTTATCAGCAACCATTTGACGGAACACGCCTTCAGCCGTAGGGGAACGACATATATTACCCATGCAAACGAAAAGCACTTTTATTTTAGACATTTAAGATCCTTTTATATTTCAGCCAATAATTGATCAATCATGGATTCTGATTGCGACAGATAGCCACCCCCAAATAGATTGAGGTGATTGAGAATATGATAGAGATTATAAAGTGTTTTGCGCGTTGTGTATCCACTATCGAGTGGGTAAGTGGCGCGGTAGGCAGCATAGAAGTCGGGGCTAAAACCACCAAATAATTCTGTCATCGCGATATCAGCTTCACGATCGCCATAATAGCAGGCCGGATCAAAGATAACGGGGTTACCTTGGTCATCAGCGCCCGCATT
>DBOG01000081.1:37708-38484 GCA_002299915.1 Proteobacteria bacterium UBA652
CGATGACCTTTATCTTGCAGTGTGCCACCAAAGCCATTTTGCTTGGCAAAGCTGAGTTGCTGGCTGATGCGCTGCTGTTGGTAGAAACTGCTCCAGTCATGATCTCTGTCATTATGTTGGGGTGTGCTGCCGATCGTATTGTCTTGATGCCAACCGAAATAGGGTTGGGTTTGCTGATGCATTTGGGCGAGTTGCTCGCCGCATAGAGTGGCTGCATTTCCGCGTAAGCTTGATAAAGAAATATATTCAAGCAGCAGGTAGGCGTAATCTTGATTATTACCGATACTGAGCACTTCAGGAATACGAATTGTATTGCTTGCTGCCATTTCAGACAATCCAGCCGCTTCAGCTTCAAACATGCTGCTGAGATGTGGGCCATTTACTTTTAAGAAGGTCTCGTCAATTTGATAAGCGGCATTGATGCTTCCACCGCCTACCGATCGTATCGTACGGCCAGAAAAAGTGATGTTGGTGGTCGATTCAATATAGTCTAGCAAACTATCAATTTGTGGCATTATTGCTGAATCCAGTAGTGCATTGTTAAAAAGGCTACTGATTATTACATGCTTGTTGTTGGGGTTGTTAACTTTTTATCTTAGGGGTAAGTTGAGTAGAAAAAATATCCTGCCATTTTAATAACAAGGCTCCCTCTTTTGAGGGAGCCCCGTATTTGATGATTATTTTAAGCTTAACATCTGCGTGCCATTGGGGATGCAACAAATATTATTGATAAGATGTAAGAATTGACCGCGTTGTTTACAGTGTCTCCTAGTAGG
>DBOG01000045.1:0-1110 GCA_002299915.1 Proteobacteria bacterium UBA652
CGGGATTCTTGAATATTGTCGGTGGTTGTTGTGGTACTTCCCCTGCACATATTAAAGCGATTGCTGAGGCAGTAGAAGGTATTAAACCGCGTGTGCCAGTTGAAAATAAACATTATTGTAATTTGAGTGGTCTTGAGCCATTTACCATTACGCCAGACAGTCTTTATGTCAATGTCGGCGAGCGGACTAATGTAACAGGCTCAGCGCGCTTTGCCCGTTTGATTAAAGAAGAAGATTATGATGAGGCCTTAAGTGTTGCTCGTCAGCAGGTTGAAAGTGGTGCACCGATCATCGATATTAATATGGATGAAGGCATGTTGGATTCGAAAGCGGCGATGGTCACTTTTTTGAATTTGATTGCATCAGAACCTGATATTAGCCGTGTGCCGATCATGATTGATTCTTCAAAATGGGAAGTAATTGAAGCGGGTTTAAAATGTATTCAAGGTAAAGGTATTGTTAACTCGATCAGTATGAAAGAGGGTGAAGATAAATTTATCGAACAAGCCAAATTGGTTCGTCGTTATGGTGCAGCCGTTATCGTGATGGCATTTGATGAACAAGGGCAGGCGGATACCCGTAAACGTAAACGCGAGATTTGTACGCGGTCGTATGAGTTGCTAACGAAAGTGGTGGGTTTTCCACCCGAAGATATTATCTTTGATCCTAATATATTTGCGATTGCGACGGGGATTGATGAGCATAATAACTATGCAGTAGATTTTATTGAAGCAGTGCGCGATATTAAAACTGCATTACCACATGCCATGGTCAGTGGTGGCGTGAGTAATGTATCGTTCTCATTTCGCGGTAATAATCCGCTGCGAGAAGCGATTCATGCTGTGTTTTTATATCATGCCATTCAAGCGGGAATGGATATGGGGATCGTTAATGCGGGTCAGCTCGCCATTTATGATGACTTACCCGAAGAGTTGCGTGAGCGGGTTGAAGATGTGGTGCTCAACCGCCGTGATGATGGCACCGAACGCTTATTAGATATTGCCGAAAAATACCGAGGTGATGGTAAACAAGCTGAAGTTAAAGAAGATCTGGAATGGCGTTCTTGGGAAGTTGAAAAACGACTAGAACACGCTTTGGTTAAAGGAATTA
>DBOG01000045.1:1439-10923 GCA_002299915.1 Proteobacteria bacterium UBA652
GACTTTATCGAAGAAGATACCGAACTTTGCCGTCAAAATGCTGAACGCCCGATCCATGTGATTGAAGGCGCATTGATGGATGGCATGAATGTAGTCGGTGACTTATTTGGTGCCGGCAAAATGTTCTTACCACAGGTGGTGAAGTCTGCACGGGTAATGAAAAAAGCAGTCGCGTATTTGATGCCTTTTATTGAAGATGAAAAAGAAGAGGGCGATGAAAGCACTAATAACGGCAAGATATTGATGGCTACCGTGAAAGGTGATGTACATGATATTGGTAAAAATATTGTCGGTGTGGTGCTGCAGTGTAATAACTTTGAAATTATTGATATGGGCGTGATGGTGTCCTGTGCCGACATTCTTACTAAGGCTAAAGAAGAAAATGTTGATATCATCGGCCTATCAGGCTTAATTACGCCATCATTAGATGAAATGGTGCATGTAGCGAAAGAGATGGAGCGGCTTGGCTTTGAGATCCCATTGATGATTGGTGGTGCAACGACTTCGTTGATCCATACCGCTGTTAAAATTGAACATAATTATCATGGCTGTAGTATTTATGTGAAAGATGCTTCACGTGCTGTCGGGGTGGCGCAAAGCTTGTTAAGCCCTGATTTACGTGATGATTTTGTGGCTAAAGTAAAAAGTGACTACGACAAGAGACGTATCAGCCATAAAGGCCGCAAGAATACCCGTCGCCAATTAAAAATTGCCGATGCACGTGCCAATAAAACTAAAATTGACTGGTCGCAATACACACCAACTATTCCTAAAAAACTAGGCGTACAGGTGTTTGATGATTATCCCTTAGAGGATTTGGTAGATCGTATTGATTGGACACCGTTTTTCCGTGCATGGGAATTGGCAGGTAAATACCCCCGTATTTTAGAAGATGAAGTGGTGGGGGAACATGCAACCAATTTATTTAATGATGCCAAAGCGATGCTGACCAAAATTGTTGATGAAAAGTGGTTAACAGCACGGGCGGTAATGGGCTTGTTTCCAGCCAATAGCGTGGGTGATGACGATATTGAAGTCTACACTGATGAATCGCGTAGCGAGATCTTAATGACCTTGCACAGTTTAAGACAACAAGGGGAGTTGCCTCCCGGTCGGCCGAATGCCGCACTGGCAGATTTTATTGCACCTAAAGACAGTGGCGTAAACGATTATATTGGCGGTTTTGCGGTGACAGCAGGTATCGGCATTGAAGAACATATTGATCGCTTTGAAGATGATCACGATGATTATCAAAGCATTATGATCAAAGCTTTAGCCGATCGCTTGGCAGAAGCCTTTGCCGAACGCTTACATGAACTGGTGCGTAAAGATCTATGGGGCTATGTCAGCGATGAGCAATGGAATAATGAAGATTTAATTAAGGAAAAATACCAAGGTATTCGCCCTGCACCAGGTTATCCTGCCTGCCCCGATCATACGGAAAAAGCGTTGTTATGGGAGTTAATAGAACCTGATAAAAAGGCAGGCATTACTATTACAGAAAGCTTTGCCATGTTGCCTACCGCAGCGGTGAGTGGGTTTTATTATGCCCACCCAGACTCACGTTATTTCGGTTTAGGCAAAATAGGGCGTGATCAAGTTGAAGATTATGCACAGCGTAAAGATTGGACGTTAGATGTAGCTGAGCGTTGGTTAGCACCGTCACTAAATTATGATGAGGATGCATAATGAATGATGACCTAATTGATTTGCAAACTAAACAATCCTTTCAAGAGCAGCTATTGGAAGAATTGAATCAAATTGTCACCGATCAACAGCAGCAGATCACGCGGTTAGAAAACGCTATCTTGGGAATGAAAAACCAGCTGGAGACATTGCAATCGACAACAGAAGAATCACAAATGAGCGAACATGAACTGCCACCACATTATTAATTTAGTATAAATGCTTGCTTGGATTCGTGCATTTTTGTATGCTGTTCCTTCAATAAAACAGACTAATTTGAAAAAATGCATAAAGCCGACACGCATGTGATGCCCCACTATTTTACCGTGCCAACACAGAAACAACCGAAATGAGCAAGATGAATCCCCGTGCTTGTTGGGTATTTCAGGGCGATACCGAATGGTGCCATACTGTGGTAACCAAATTACTTTCTAGATATACGAAGAAAAAGATAGTTTGGATAGCGGCAACACAACACGAAAAATTCACAACATTAGCACCGAAACAGGCGCAGACACTATTGGGACAAGAGACTGATGTGATTGTATTTGATGCGATATCAGACTGTAATCCTGATGCATTGGGTGCCGTTAGTGGTTCAATTCGTGCGGGAGGTGCACTGATTATATTGCTGTCAGATGAAGAAATTCCTTCATTATGGCAACAACGATTCGAAGCAACATTAAGCTCGGCGAGTACTTGGGTAAAACCTGGCGATAAGCTCCCCAAATTAGCGATTAAAACATCACCACCGAGTAAAGCAACAGCGCGTTATCGGACAGAAGATCAGCGCAAGGCTGTGACGGCAATTGAAAACGTAGCGCTGGGTCATCGGCGGCGTCCCTTAGTATTGACGTCTGATCGTGGTCGCGGCAAGTCAGCGGCATTAGGGATCGCCGCGGCGCATTTGCTACGAGCAGGGAAACAGCGGATTGTGGTGACTGGACCAAGTTTAGTATCAGTGATGACGGTATTCAAACATGCTGCGAGCATGCTGCCCTCAGCTACCGTGACGCATGGCTGTGTTAGCTGGGAAAATGCACGATTAGAGTTTATTGCCCCCGATGCCTTAATAACAGAAAAAAAAGTGGTTGAATTATTACTGGTTGATGAAGCAGCAGCAATTCCGAGCCCGATGTTAGCCGTGTATATTAAGCGATTCTCACGGGTAGTGTTTTCAACGACCTTACATGGCTATGAGGGGAGTGGTCGTGGTTTTGCCATTCGTTTCCAACAATTATTGGCAAAAGAGTGTCCTAACTATCAGCAGCATAGATTGGTAGAACCCGTTCGCTGGTTAGTGGATGATCCTATTGAAAAATTGATGTTCAATGCTTTATTGTTAAATGCGAATCCTGCGGCAGTAGACGATGCGAGTAAGATAACGCTGGAAATGTGCAAGATAAGACATATTAATCGAAAGGCATTATTAGCAGACAGTACTGTATTGCGCCAGTTGTTTGGTTTAATGGTGTCAGCGCATTATCGAACTCGGCCTTCAGATCTTAAAATATTGCTCGATCATCCTGGCATATCTGTCTGGATTATATCCTATCAAGATAAGATTATTGCTGGCGCTTGGTCGATAGAAGAAGGGCGTTTGGAATCGCAGTTGGCGCACGATATTCATGCGGGGAAACGACGTGTAAAAGGTCATTTACTGCCACAAACCTTGATTAAGCATGCTGGTGATATGATGGCTGCAGAGTTACGATATCAACGTGTGATGCGGATTGCAGTGTTGCCCGAGTTACAAAGTAGGGGATTTGGTGCTGCCTTATTATATACAATGGCTGAAGCGTATCAAAAGCAAGGGATTGATATGCTGGGGGCAAGTTTTGGTGGGGATGTGCCGCTGATTAATTTTTGGAGAAAAGCTGGGTTTTCGCCTGTCCGACTGGGTACTAAGCAAAATGACAGCAGTGGTTATCGATCGATTGTCATGTTGCATTCACTCAGCCAAAAATCATATGCGGTGTTAAAGCAAGCAGAAAAGAGGTTTGAGCAGCAATGGCCTTATTTACTCGGCTCTTTATTTCAGCAGATGCCGACTGAATTAGTCTTAGCTATCTCAGCACAGCATACGGCGAATAACAATATTATTTCTACATACGAGCAACAAGATGTTGCGGCATTCGCCTATGCACAGCGAGATTTTGATTCAAGTCGTTATGCTTTGTCACTATGGATGCCGAGTGTTATGTCCAAGCTCAGGCAGATGACGCTTGAGCAATCTCAACCGTTAGTTATGGCGATATTACAGGGGAGATCGTGGCAGGAATTGAGCCAAGCATTAAATGTTAAAGGAAAGGCTGACGTGCTGGTCTTATTACGTGAGTCGGTTGGTTTGTTATTGGACTAGACATAAAAAAACCAGCAGCAGATAATCATCATGCTGCTGGTCTTGAATTTTAATTTAGCCATAAATAAGGTGTGTGGGCGCATCGAAAAAGGCAACAAGATCTTGCCAAATGCTAGGAATATTGCGTCCCTTTTTATCTAGACGATTCAACACTTTTGAGAAATTGGTTTTATCATTGGTTTGTTGATAAATTTCTAGCAAATCTTGGTGTACATGAAGGTTTGATTCTCCACACATCACAGAAAATTCTAAAATTGACCGTGCTTTATCTACTTGACCATGCTCAAGTAGATCCCGTGCTGTTTGTAATGCGTTGAGTTCATGCGCCGATTCTTGCGATGAATCGTTGGTTAAAAAGCCATCAATGAGTATAGATGTATCCGTTTGATTAATAGGTGCAAGCTGGTTGTTAAGCAGAGTTGAAACATCCATGAAAGGGCTCAACAAAGATTGTGCTACATTCGATTCTAAAATTCTCATTATCATTTCCTCGTATCTAAATATATTTTATTGCGCCTGTTATCGGTGCGCTTCAGTATAGATTATGCACTATTGGTGCCAGATTTATATTTTACGAGTTTATATTTCATAACATGCTGATGTTAAAGTGTAAAAAACAAGCATCTATAGGTGGGGTGAAGCAAAGTAATGGAAGGAAAATAACAAGTAGGCGTCTATAAGTGACGTAACTTGTCACTTTATTTTGTTAAATGGCTTGGCATTGGAATGGGACAGTCATACATATTATTTAATTTATAAGGCTGCATCAGTAATGATATTTCAAGCCACAAGCTAAGCGCGTGTTTATTACTTACGCAGTCTGGCTATCAAAGCGGTACAGTAAATTACAGGTTTTGAGCGCCCCATCCATGCAGGCAAATGCTGAGAACAATCCAAAATGGTGATACCCTGAGCTTAGGATAGATAGCGCCATTTATTTAGGCATAGATAAAATCTTTAGGTGCATCAAAAAACGCAATAAGATCATGCCATATTTGAGGTGCGGTATAGCCATTTTTATCTTGCTGCTTCAGTACGCGAGAGAAATTATCATTATCATTTGTTTGGCGATAAATATCTAATAAATCCTGATGTACTGCTAACGTGACTTCACCATTAATAACAGCTGACTCTAGCACTGAGCGTGCGCTATCTATTTGACCATGTTCAAGCAAATCGCGTGCTATTTGTAGCGTGTCTAGTTCAGAACCCGAGGCGTGTACCATCTCATCATCAGACAGGAAGTCTTCTATTAGCATGGATGTATCACTTTGCGGGGTAAACTCTAACTGAGCAATACCTTGATCAAGTTGTTGTTGTAGAAATTCAAATTTTTGTGGTTTTAATACCGCTTGTGCTTTATTTAACATTTTCTCACGAATCTCCCTGCCATTCTGTTCCAATACAATAAAAAGGTCTAGCAAAGCAGCATAAAGCGCTTCTGGTTGCTGGAGTTTGATTTGTTCATTAATACGGTGGTTAATACGACCGACATGATTAAGCAATTTCGACGGCGTATGGTAAATAGAAGTTGGCGATAGACTGCTCAATTTCAGTGAATTAAAGTGTGTGACATGCTCAGCTGATGTGACCATTGCGGGTGTTGATAAAATGGGTTCTGCATTAACTTGTAAAATAACCATAACTTTCATTCCTTTTTATTTTGCCAAAGCTTAAAAACGTAATTCTTGGCTGACTTAGTAAAAGTAAAGCAGGATTGATGCCATGTTTTATTTTACTGAGGTTTGTTTTCATAACTAGCTGATAATATTTAATAATAATTAGTTTTGTTAACCTGTGTTTAGCGCGTGTGGTTTGGGTTTTTGATGAGAATATCGTCTAAAAGTGACGTGATATGTCACTTTTGTATTTCAACGCTAACCATGTCGCAATTGCTGTAAAAAGTTGTTTTTTGAGTCTTATGACGGTGTTTTATGGTTATTTGTGGACAATGCCTTTAGTTTTTAGTATGATTTCGGAAACCACATGAATAAAAAGTTCTGATTTCCCAGCAAGGGTTACTGTATAATGAACCGTTGCTGGTAACAGAGTGGCTTTGAAACTTGACGGAACCATGGTGATGGTAACGCGCGACTCCTCAGAGAATAATAGACGGAACTGAAATATATGGCACTGCAGACAGAAACAATAGAACGCGTACATACTGTCGGTGGATTCCTGCGTGCGAGTGGGATGAAATATCGTGTATTTAGTTTAGGTAGGAGAGTGGTGCCACTCATACCAGAGGTGTTCGCCTCGTTTGAAGAAGTAAAATCAGCCTACCCAGAACCCTTCCAGAGAAGAGCACTATTGGGTTTAATATTTTGGCATCCAGAAGAGCCCATGAGTCGGTATGTATGGTTTTTAAAATTTCCACTAGATGAAACCGGTTTATTAGTTGCTGCTTCACAAGCCCAATTTCTTGAAAGATTAGTAAAAAGTGTTGGTGGCCCGATGGAAGGGCTTAGTGGACGTCGTATAGAGGCGGCAGCGGCAGGTAGCCCTTACCTATTTACACCGAGAGAAGATAAAAAAGTTGCATTTTATGCCTTAGCGAATAAAAATTTAGGCCTCGCAGCCTCGGAATCTTATGAAGAAGCATTAGCCTATTTTACTGGTGAGCGAAACACCGATGAATGGCAAGGTCTTAAATTACAAGGTGTGGCTGATGTTGCCGTCAGATTGAGTACAACAGATAAATCATTAGATCTCAGAAAAACTTTACCCCAGATACCCGATAAACCATTTGGCTTATTAAGCGCATTTTGGGAGCATGCCTCTCCTGATGTGGCGATTGTTGAAGCGCTGGCACACCGTGCGAGGGTGGAAGCACAAGAAAAAGAACCGAATATTATACGGATAGTCGGCTGTTTGCGTGCCAGCTCAAATAGTCCAGCACAGGGATTGTTGAAACAAATTGTTGATAGTGTGTTGGCTCATCCATGTGGGCAGGATGTAAAAGTATTGGCTATCATTTCTGGTCGCTGCTGGACTGTATTACAGTACCCAGATACGTGCTTACAATTCCTTGAACAACTTGCAAAAAATACAGAAGGACAAAGTGTATTTAGCTATTTGCTTGCCGATGTGATGTTTTTGCCAGGGATGCGCGAGCCCTTGATGGAAGCGCTTCAATCACCCAATCGTTCGGAAGAACTCATGCGTGCCGCCGACATTATGCTTGGTGCACAGACAGCTTAATTAGTTTATATTTTAGATAAGCTAAAATAAAGAGCGATCAGTTCTAAACCAACCCGCAATGCTATAACGATCCCGCTCGGCCGCTAAAACTTCATGCGGAAATTGGTCACTAATGAAAATGACTATTTTTCCATAGTTAGGTAATACGCGCTCTATCGGGGTAGCGATCATTTCTGTATACATTAAAAGTTCACCGCCACTTTCATCTTGCCAATCGGGGTTGAGATAGAGTAGCGTGGTGATAATACGATTTGATTTTCCTTTGAAGGCATCACAGTGGCGTTGATAGGAGCTACCGACAGGGTAGTAGGCGAAGTGGGATTCATAGTCAGAGGCCGAGAAATAAATTCCGATTAAGAGTTGTTTGCAGCTGTGTCATGCAAGCAAGGTAATCCTTTTCTGCTGGATGATTACCTCGTAGCCATTGGGTGCGGTCGGAGCGAATTTCTTGATTTAGCTGGTGTTGTTGCTGACGGCCGATGCCGGCGGCTTGGAATTGCTCGGAAATTTCTCTAACACGTTGGCTTAATGCGTCGGTGAGTGTTTCGGGGAGGAGTGTTGGCAAGATGATGTAGCCGCTGGTTTCTAGAGCCTTGCAAATAGCATCTAGGTTGGATTGTAGAATCATAGCTTAAGAAAACAGCCAGTAAGTGACGCTGATGGCTGCAATAATGCCCGCTAAATCAGCAATTAGGCCACAGGTTGCGGCATGGCGAATTTTCTTCACACCCACGGCACCAAAATAAACGGCAAGCACATAAAATGTCGTTTCAGTGCTCCCTTGTACTATGGCGGCTAAGCGACCAGCGAAAGAATCAACGCCGTGGGTCTGCATGGTATCGATCATCATGGCACGCGCGCCACTGCCGCTGAAGGGCTTCATGAGGGCGGTGGGTAGGCCATCAATAAAGCGGTCATCCCAGCCGATACTGAGCACGAGATAACGTATGCCGTCTGTTATTAAATCCAGCGCACCACTGGCACGAAATACGCCAATCGCCACCAACATAGCAACGAGATAGGGAATAATGGTGATGGCGGTTTCAAAACCTTCTTTAGCGCCATCAATAAAGGCTTCATAGGCATTTACTTTTTTCACGATGGCACCCGAAATAAACGCAATTACTAGCGAGAATAAAATCACATTACTGACCAACGCGGATTGTTGTAGCATCTCAGCTTGTGGCAGGCTAGAGAAATAAGTAATCAAGCCAATAATGAGGGCGCTGAAACTTACTAAATAACTTAACACCACCCGATCAAGTAAGTTTATTTTTTGCACAAAGCTGACAGCGAGCAGCCCGAACAAAGTTGAGATATAAGTAGCGATTAAAATAGGGATGAAAACATCAGTGGGTTGCTCGGCGCCAAATTGGGCGCGATAGGTAAAAATGGTGACGGGAAACAGAGTGACAGCCGAGGTGTTGATAACTAAAAAGAGAATTTGGGCATTGCTGGCGGTATCTTTTAGGGGATTCAGGGTTTGCAAAGCTTTCATGGCTTTGATGCCCAACGGCGTGGCCGCATTATCTAGGCCCAGTGCATTGGCAGACATATTCATCACCATCGCACCCATTGCAGGATGGTTGGCAGGCACTTCAGGCATTAGACGAGTCATTAAAGGTGTTAAGCCGCGGGTCAGCAGATTGATGAAACCACTACGCTCACCGATCTTCATGATGCCTAACCATAACGCCAGAATACCGGTCAGGCCTAGCGCAATTTCAAATGCCGTTTTTGACAGGGCAAACATTGCGGTCATTAACTGACCGAATATTTCCACATCACCGAGAAAGACAAGCTTAATTGCCGCCACAATAAAGGCGATAATGAAAAATCCAATCCAAATAATATTGAGCATAAGCGATATTATGTTGGATTAGTGGGTGCTTTTCTAGCCTTTATTATCGCCGCGAGGTTTATCTCCTCGGCGATGTGGATGCGGTGGGCGGAAATTATCATCAGATGTGCTGGTTTGCAGGCTGATGTTCAATGCTTGCTCTTTTACCCGTACGCGACGTAGCTGCTGGAATAAATCCTTTGGCATACCATCTGGCATATCAACCGTACTATGGTCATCGTTGATCTGAATGCGACCAATATATTGGCTATCAATCCCCGCTTCATTGGCAATCGCGCCGACGATGTTTTTCGCTTCTGCGCCATGCGATTTACCGACTTCAACGCGGTAGGTCACCATACCGTCAGCGGGACGACGTGACTTATTATTATGAC
>DBOG01000054.1 GCA_002299915.1 Proteobacteria bacterium UBA652
GTCGAGATGACAGGGTGTTACGATTAAGATCTCTCACTACCCCTTCGACGGCGCTCAGGGTAGGATTCGGGATGACAAGGAATGGTCGAGATGCAAGGCAGGGGCAAAATATTCGTCGCGCTATCTGTTCATAATGTAAGATATTCCTAATCTATCTACAAATAAAGAGAGCTAGTAGCTGATGGGGTTAGCAAAACGAATTATTCCTTGTTTGGATGTTGATAATGGGCGCGTGGTGAAGGGCGTGCAGTTTGTTGATATTCGCGATGCGGGCGATCCGGTTGAGGTGGCCAAGCGTTATGATGAGCAAGGCGCAGATGAAATTACCTTTTTAGATATTACAGCGACTCACCATAATCGCGATACGATTGTGCATGTAGTGGAGGCGGTGGCGAGCCAGGTATTTATCCCTTTAACGGTTGGCGGCGGTATTCGCACGATTGCGGATATTCGGCGGATGTTGAATGCGGGCGCGGATAAGGTGGGGATCAATTCGGCTGCGGTGTCTAATCCAGAATTTGTGCGCGAGGCGACCGATAAATTTGGTTCACAATGTATTGTGGTGGCGATTGATGCGAAATGTGTGTCGGCGGAAGGCGCACCTAAAAAGTGGGATATTTTTACCCATGGTGGCCGCAAACCCACGGGTATTGATGCGATTGAGTGGGCTAAAAAGATGGTCGATTATGGTGCAGGTGAATTATTGCTGACGAGCATGGATCGCGATGGTACCAAATCAGGCTTTGATTTAGAATTGACCCGTGCGGTAAGCGATGCGGTAGTGGTGCCGGTGATTGCATCTGGCGGTGTGGGAGATTTACAAGATTTAACCGATGGGGTGAAGATTGGCCGCGCCGATGCGGTGTTGGCGGCGAGTATTTTTCATTTTGGGGAGCATACGGTGCAGGAAGCAAAAGCGCATATGGCGAGCCAAGGTTTAGAGGTGCGTTTGTAATGTCTTTGCGTTGGATTGACGAGGTTGAGTGGGATGCGTCTGGTTTGGCGCCTGTTATCACGCAAGAGGTGGAGACGAAGCAAGTGCTTACTCTTGCTTGGATGTCGCGTGAATCTTTGGCGTTAACCTTGGAAACGGGTCATGCAGTTTATTGGTCTCGTTCACGGCAGAAATTATGGCATAAAGGCGAAGAATCGGGCAATCAGCAAATCGTAAAGTCTATTCGTTTGGATTGCGATAAAGATACCCTCCTCTTAGAGGTTGAACAAAAGGGTGGCATTGCCTGTCATACTGGTCGGCATCATTGCTTTTACTTTGAGTTGGTGGAGGGCGAGTGGGTGAGCCAAGAGCCCGTATTAAAAGATCCCAAAGAGATATATAAATGAGCGACGAAATTTTAAAGCAACTTGGTGAAGTACTCGAGCAGCGCAAGCAAGCGGACGCTGATGATTCCTATGTGGCGAGCCTCTATCAGGCGGGCACCGATAAAATCCTGAAAAAGCTGGGCGAAGAAGCGACCGAAACAGTGATCGCGGGTAAAGGTGGCAATCGAGATGAAATTATTTATGAAACGGCTGATTTGTGGTTTCACAGTATGGTGTTATTAGCGCATAATGATATTGCGCCAGCAGAAGTGCTAGATGCGTTGGCGAGACGGTTTGGCTTGTCAGGCCTCGAAGAAAAAGCGAACAGGAGCAAATAGGGGCCACTATGTCAGATTGTTTATTTTGTAAAATAATCGCAGGTGATATTCCATCTGTTTCTGTGTATGAAGATGAGCAGATATTTGTGTTTAAAGATATTAATCCGGTGGCAGAGGTGCATATTTTGGCGGTGCCGAAAAAGCATATTAAAAGCTTGGATGAGCAAACGAAAGAAGATGCGGATTTGCTGGGCTATATGATGGGTAAATTACCTGAATTAGCACAGTCTCAAGGATTGGCAGATGGGTTTAGAACAATTATTAATACAGGGCCAGGTGGCGGCCAAGAAGTCGATCACCTGCATATCCATATTATGGGCGGTTCGAAGCTGCCTGGATTTACGTAAGCTGAACTCTAGCTTACTATAGGAGAAGATTATGTTAGGTGGAATTAGTGTGTGGCAATTGCTTATTTTATTGGTGATTGTGGTGTTATTATTTGGCACCAAAAAATTGACGTCTTTAGGATCAGATTTGGGCGGGGCGATTAAGGGGTTTAGAAAAGCAGTAAAAGACGGTGACGATGATGCGACGTTAGAACATGATGCGCAAGAAGATGTCACACAGAAGCAAACAGATAAAGATCACCAAGCTTAAATTATGCATTGCCTGAGTAGTTACTAATGTTTGATGTCGGTTTTTGGGAGTTGCTACTGATTGGCATTGTTGCGTTATTGGTCGTCGGGCCTGAGCGCTTACCTAAATTTGCGCGGGTAACCGGCATGTGGATTGGGCGGGCGCAGGCGTCCATCCGGTCGGTGAAGAACGATATTAGCCGAGAGCTGCGTGCCGAAGAGCTAAAAGAATCGCTTAATGAGCCTTTTCAAGATTTACCCGGCCTGAACGATTTGCCCGATTTAAAAGACATCATCGAGATGGAAGCGGAAGATGAATTGCGGGCAGCAGAAAATGATGCCTCAGAACCCAAAACTAATGGCTGAAGAACCCCAAACCCTTATTTCTCATTTAATTGAATTGCGCAATCGTTTATTGCGTAGCATTGTTGCGATATTAGTGTTTGCAGGATTATTATTGCCCTTCTCAAATGAGCTGTATCAATTTATTGCTGCCCCCTTGTTGGCACATTTACCTGAAAATAGCAGCATGATCGCAACCCAAGTAGCCGCCCCTTTTTTAACGCCGTTTAAGCTGACATTAAGCGTGGCTATTTTATTGGCGATGCCAGTTTTACTCTATCAAATTTGGGCATTTGTGGCGCCGGGTTTATATGATAAAGAACGCAAAATTGCGGTGCCATTATTGCTTTCTAGCGTGGTGTTATTCTTTTTAGGGATGGCTTTTGCCTATTATGTCGTTTTTCCGTTAATGTTCCAATTCTTTACAGGCGCCACACCTGAAGGGGTGATGGTGATGACCGATATTAGTGCTTACCTTGATTTTGTATTGAAACTGTTTTTTGCATTTGGCTTGGCATTTGAGGTGCCAGTGGCCACTATTTTATTGGTGAAATCTGGGATATCAACGGTTGAGAGTTTAAAACAGAAACGACCGTATGTGATTGTCGGCGCATTTGTGATGGGCATGTTGCTCACACCGCCGGATGTGATTTCACAAACCTTGCTTGCTGTGCCTGTTTGGTTGTTATTTGAACTAGGTTTATTTTGTTCGCGCTGGTGGGTGAATGAGACCGATAAGCCGGCAACAGATTTAAATTAATATGAAACGTGCTCAAAAAATACTCCAATCCACTTTTGGTTATGCTGATTTTCGGCCGACCCAACAGGAGATTATCCAGCAGATATTAGACGGTAAAGATGCCTTGGTCTTGATGCCGACGGGCGGCGGGAAATCATTGTGTTTTCAGATCCCAGCGTTGGTGCGAAGCGGTACAGCGATTGTAGTTTCGCCGCTCATCGCTTTGATGCAAGATCAAGTGGATGCTTTGCGGGAATTGGGGATTAACGCGGCATTTCTTAATTCTAGCTTGGCCGCGGGTGAAGCGCGGGCGGTAGAGCAGCAGTTACGCATTGGCGAATTAGATTTGCTCTACGTTGCGCCTGAACGGTTGCTTAGTAATACGATGTTAGATTTACTCGATCAATGTGAATTAGCCTTATTTGCGATTGATGAGGCGCATTGCGTCTCGCAATGGGGTCATGATTTCAGACCGGAATACCAACAGCTTCGAGTTTTGCACGAACGCTATCCAAATACGCCACGGATTGCCTTAACAGCAACCGCCGATCAACGCACCCGAGATGAAATTATCAGCCAGCTACAGTTGGGTGATGCCAAGGTGTTTATCAATAGCTTTGATCGGCCTAATATTCATTATGCGATTACAGAAGGCAGTAACCCGAGACAGCGCTTATGGCAATTTTTAGAAGCCAACCATCCTGAAGATGCAGGGATCGTGTATTGTCTTTCTCGCAAAAAAGTAATTGATACTGCGGAATGGCTGACTGATCAAGGGCGCACGGCATTGCCTTATCATGCAGGGCTTCCGCAAGCAACGCGGCAGGAGAATCAACAACGATTTTTACGCGAAGAAGGTGTGATCATCGTGGCGACGATTGCGTTTGGGATGGGGATTGATAAACCGGATGTCCGGTTTGTCGCCCATTTGAGTTTGCCTAAAAGTATTGAAGCCTATTATCAAGAAACTGGTCGAGCGGGCAGGGATGGCGCACCAGCGAATGCGTGGATGGCGTATGGTTTGCAGGATGTGATTACCTTGCGGCAATTCACCCAGCAATCAACCGCAGATGAAGCCCATAAGCAAGTGGAGCACCACAAGCTGGAATCCATGCTGGGTTTATGTGAATTGATTACTTGCCGCCGCCAAGCCTTATTGGCTTATTTTGATGAGACAGGTTCGACAGCCTGTGGTGCTTGCGATAATTGCGTGCGCCCGCCAGAAAAATGGGATGGCACTGAAGCAGCGCGAAAATCGCTATCGTGTATTTATCGCACAGATCAACGGTTTGGGGTTAATTATATTGTTGATATTTTGCAGGGGAAAGCCGACGAACGTATTACGCGCAATGGCCACGATCAACTGAGCACCTTTGGCATTGGTACGGATACGCCTGTGGCTGAATGGCGCAGTTTATTTAGACAGTTGATCGCACTGGGCTATCTCGATATCGATATAGAGCGACATGGCGCGTTACGGTTGACGGAAAAATGTCGGCCAGTATTAAACGGCGAACAAAAACTAGAATTACGTAAACAAATTAAGCCTGAAAAAATCAGCAAAGGCAAAAAACAGAAAACCATGGTGCGGATACAAGATCAACCGCTATGGGAGGCCTTACGTGGGTTACGGACCGAGCTGGCAGAAGAAGCGGGGGTGCCACCGTATGTGATTTTTCATGATACGACCTTGCAGCAAATGGTGACAAAACGACCGATGGAGAAAAGAGATTTTATAAAGCTATCGGGCGTGGGTGGCCAGAAGCTGACACGTTATGGTGATGCCTTTATGGCGGAGATCAAGAAATTCCCCTTATCAGAATTATTAGATAATCGCCTCAGTGATACCGTGAATGAAACCTTAATGTTATATCAGCAAGATAAAACAGTTATGGAAGTTGCCAAACAGCGTGACCTTACTACCAGCACAGTGTATACCCATTTAGCCGATGCGATTGAGGTGGGCTTATTGGAAGTGCGCGAGGTGATTGGATTAGAAGATGCCGCTTACGATGAAATTGTCGCATTGATCGAATCACAAGATGAAGAGGAGGAAGGTCGCTTGAAACCTATTTTTGAGGCGCTGGACGGTGAGATCGACTATGGGATTTTGAAATGTGTGCAGCTATCCATATAAAAAAGCGCCGAGGTGATCTGCCTCAGCGCCTCTTTGATCCTACATAGTCAAGTATATAAAGGCCAAGCTGAACGATAGCTGAACTATCGATAATAAATGACAGCCACAAAAAAAGCCCTGCGGTGATCTGCCGCAGGGCTTTAATGTATTGCTTAAGTGCTTAGTTTAGCGTGTGAATTCTGGATAGGCTTCCATACCACATTCGCTAATATCAACACCTTCATACTCTTCTTCTTCACTGACACGAATGCCCATGATTAACTTGATAACAAACCAAGTTGCAAGGCTGGCAAAGAATACCCAACCAAAGATAGTAGCTGCACCAGCTAATTGCCCGCTCATTGGCACGCCATTATTTGTTAAAGGCACAGCAAGTAGTCCCCATAAACCAACGGTACCATGCACCGAGATTGCACCAACTGGATCATCAATGCGCAGCTTGTCGAGTGCAATGATTGAGAAGACAACCAATACCCCACCGACAGCACCGATCAATGTTGCTTGTAATGCAGTCGGTGTATCAGGACCCGCAGTAATCGCAACCAAACCGGCTAATGCGCCGTTAAGCACCATTGTTAAGTCTGCTTTACCGAATAAGATACGCGCGATGATTAAAGCCGCGATAACACCACCTGCCGCTGCCGCATTGGTGTTCAAGAACACCATTGCAACTAAGTTAGAGTTGGCGATATCGCCAAGTTTTAATACAGATCCCCCATTAAAACCAAACCAACCCATCCATAAGATGAAAGTACCCAAGGTGGCTAGCGGTAAGTTGGCACCTTGAATGGGATTGATTTGACCATTCGGGCCATATTTTCCTTTACGTGCGCCTAGCAATAACACCCCTGCTAAGGCCGCTGCTGCACCCGCCATATGGACGATACCAGAGCCCGCAAAATCGGTGAAACCTAGGTCTCCAAGGCTAAATAAGCCAAACACGTCTGCACCACCCCAAGTCCAACTACCTTCCATTGGGTAAATAAACGCGGTCATTACAATAGCAAATACCGCAAAAGCCCATAATTTCATCCGCTCAGCAACCGCACCCGATACGATAGACATCGCAGTCGCCACGAATACAACTTGGAAGAAAAAGTCAGAGGCGGTTGAATAAACAGAATCGCCACTGAAGCCATTTTCAGCCGATGCAGCCAAGGCACTGGCTACTAATGTGTCATCACCCTCAATACCCTTTAAGAATAGATTAAGTGGTTCGCCAGCGGCATACATGATGTCGTAACCAATAACCATATACATGGTACATGCGATTGCAAATAACATGATGTTTTTCGTTAAAATTTCAGCCGTATTTTTGGCACGGACCAGACCTGCTTCTAGCATCGAAAAACCCGCTGCCATCCACATTACCAAGGCACCCATTACTAGGAAGTAAAAAGTATCCATGGCATATTGTAATTCAAAAATATTATTTTCCATTATGCTTCTCCTAAGAATTGGGTTATAGCGCTTCGGGGCCGGTTTCGCCTGTGCGAATACGAACCACTTGCTCTAAGGGGTAAACGAAGATTTTACCATCGCCGATTTTGCCGGTGTTTGCCGCTTTAGTAATTGCTTCAATCACTGAATCGACCACACCATCATCAATCGAAATTTCTAATTTCAATTTAGGTAAAAAATCAACCACATATTCAGCACCCCGATAAAGCTCGGTGTGTCCTTTCTGGCGGCCAAAACCTTTTACTTCAGATACCGTCATGCCTGTTATGCCAATCTCAGATAAAGATTCACGTACATCGTCAAGCTTGAACGGCTTAATAATTGCGACTACTTGTTTCATATGATTTTCCTTCTAAAAAAAGTGGCCGCCCCAGAGAGAGTAGGGACGACCACAGGGTAAATTACATTGAGCCAGATACCGTAAAGACAATACGGCTATCAGCGAGATCGCCATAAGCATCTTTGCCATCGCTATCCATACCGTAGTAAGTCAGATCCATGCCGAAACCCGCAATGTCTTTAGAGAGACCAAGACGGTAGTCAGTATGGTCATCGTCAGATACGTCATCGTCATAGTCATAGAAGCCTAAACCTGCACTTAATGCAAGGCCAGCCGCAAGATCGTAGTCGAAGCCTGCAGAGTAGTATGTGCCGGTTTCACTTGAACCATAGACATCGCCAGAGTGGGCTACACCTAGGCTGAAAAAGCTATACGATAAAGAACCATAAACTTCATTCCAGCTATAGTCTTCGCCAGGGTAGATGTAACGTAATACACCTAAGTCATAACCGATGCCGCCCGCAGTTTCATTGGCATAACCTGCGTAAATATCGACTTCGATGCTGGTGTCGTCACCAAAATCAACATTTGATGCCCATGTACCTGCGTATAGGCCACTGCTGTGACCGTAGTCTAGGCTACCAGAAATTGCCATTTGCTCATCTGTTTGAGAATAACCACGCCAAACGTAGTCAGAAGCCAGTGCAACACTCGCGCTGGTTGAATGTACGCCATTCGCGCTTTCCCATGCCATTGCCGTTGAAGAGGCAAGGAGTAGGCTGCTGATAAGCGTAAGAGAAGTGAGTTTCTTCATTTTATGTTCCTTTAAATTATTAATAATTCAAACGTTAGTTTGTGTCTGGATGCACGGTGCGCACCGTGATACACATCCACACAGCACGGCATGTTGCAATATTCGATCCAACTAGTTAGAAAAACGAGATAAAACAGAGATGCTTATCACAAGGAGGCAGATAGCAGCGTCTAGCCGCACTATCTTGGTGCAAAAGCAAATATTCCGCCACAAAATAGCGCGGTTAGAAATACAGCATACATTACGTTTGCTGGTATGATCTACAGATCTTGAATAGTTAGAGAATAAACGATGCAATATCCCAATATTGATCCTGTTGCCATATCGATAGGGCCTATTTCAATCCATTGGTATGGATTGATGTATTTATTTAGTTTTGTTGCTGTGTGGTACCTGGGCCGCCGTCGCGCAGCCCGCTATGGTTGGACAACAGCACAAGTGGAAGATTTATTATTTTATGGTGCGGTTGGTGTCATTGTAGGAGGCAAGCTGGGATCCGCTTTATTCTATGATTTTTCCCATATAATGGCACATCCACTGGATCTTTTTAAATTATGGCAGGGCGGCATGTCCTTTCATGGTGGGTTAATTGGGGTACTGATCGCTTTTGGGTGGTTTGCGCGGAAAACAGGTAAAGGCTATTTTGAAATCAGTGATTTTATTGCACCGATGGTGCCGATTGGGTTATTTTTTGGTCGTATTGGGAATTTTATCAATGGTGAATTATGGGGGCGGCCGAGTGATGTGGCGTGGGCGATGGTGTTCCCAACCGGCGGTAGCGAAGCGCGGCATCCCTCGCAGCTTTATGAAGCAGGATTGGAGGGTATTTTATTGTTCATTATTTTGTGGGTGTATACCCATAAACCGAGGTCCGCAGGTGCCGTGTCAGGGCTGTTTTTACTTGGCTATGGCCTGTTCCGTTCGATTGTAGAATTCTATCGCGTACCAGATGTACAGTATGGTTATTTTGCGTTCGATTGGTTGACAATGGGGCAGATTTTATCTTTACCTATGATTTTGCTGGGTGCTTTTCTTCTTTGGCGTGGATCCGCTAAGTAATATTAGCGCTTTAATACATTTATAGTTGACGTATGTAAATTGATATATCCCTCACGCTTTATTAATATTTATTGACTTTCACTAGAGTATGGGGGATGCTGTAGCCTACAGATCGGTGTTGTACCCACGGAGAGGGGAGTGCATGACGTCCGTCGATATGTTTTGACATAAACATTTTTGATAGGGAGCGAACAGTGGCTTACTCAGCAATAACACTAGTGAAATTACAGCGATTAGCGCGGGCAGCGAAGAAAAATCTGAATTTAATAACACAATTATCCAGTGAAGCAGACATTTTTACGCTGGTGTCACGGGCATCAATGGAGCACGATAATGCGTCGATCGTTGCATTGTTTGAAGATTTCAAAGCAACGTTAACCGCAGAGGATAGAGAGATTTTATCTGAGAGTGGTGCAATTGAGTCTTCTGCGTCAATGCAAGACGGGGCAGCGGAAGAGATTCTCCATGACCGCGTTTACCGGGGAGTAGTAATCCATGATGATGCGTCAGGGGATGAAGGACAAACCGAAACCGCCGAGCCTAGCGCCATGAAAACAGCGGTTCATAAACAACGCATGTACCGTGGCGTTGTGATAGAAGAAGATGCCGAAGCGCTTATTGAAACTGCGAAGCAGGCGGAAATGAAAGCTGAATCACAAGCACAAATTCAGTCGGAGCTGGATGCACAAGTGAAGCTTAAAATGACCGAGTTGGAAAAAGAAAAAGCGCAGCAAAATTTAATTAAGTTTCCAAAAGATGTGGCGGCACCTGCGGTTAAATCAATGCGGAAACAAATAGGGACCTATCGTGGCCAGCCTGTTTATGAAGAAGAATAGCCAGAGATGCAATCAATATAAAATGATCAACCATGTTGCGATTGCGATTAGCAGGCTGATAAATACCGCCAGCGAGCCATAATCTTTGGCGCGACCAGAGAGAACATGTTGATCGGTGCTGATGCGATCAACCACACATTCAATCGCTGAGTTGATTCATTCCACAATGAGTATTAAAACGACGCTAACCAGCATCGCAAGACGCTCCATCCCCGTTACATCCAGAAAAAAGCTGATAATGATGGCGACAATAAACAGCAAGCATTCTTGCCGAAAAGCAGCTTCATGACGGATAGCCGATTGCAAGCCTTTCCAAGAATATAGGCTGGCATAAAACAGTCGTTTGAGGCCGGTGTTTTTTTCCATGCGATATGCTCCGCTGTTTGTAGGGCGCTCACTTTAACACGAGCCGTACTTAAATCATGTTAAAATTGCCTTGTTTACAGTATGTTGAGTTGTTACATGAGTTACCAAGCAGAATATGATGTCATTGTGGTGGGGGGCGGCCATGCAGGCACCGAAGCCGCATTGGCATCGGCGCGGCAGGGCGTAAAGACTTTGTTGCTGACACAAAACATCGAAACATTAGGCCAGATGAGCTGTAATCCTGCCATTGGCGGCATTGGTAAAGGCCATTTGGTAAAAGAAATAGATGCGCTTGGCGGTGTAATGGCGCAGGCAGCAGATCGGGGCGGGATTCAGTTTCGGATCTTAAATGCGAGCAAAGGCCCTGCAGTGCGGGCGACACGGGCGCAAGCCGATCGGGTGCGGTATAAAGCGGCAGTGCGGGCGGCGTTAGAATCCCAAGAAAATTTATATTTATTTCAGCAGATGGTGGATGACTTGATCGTGGAAAATGATCGGGTGCTGGGTGTCGTCACCCAAACGGGCTTACGCTTTGCTGCCAAAGCGGTGGTGATTACAGTAGGTACTTTTTTAGGCGGTCGGATCCATGTGGGAATGACTCAATCTCAAGGCGGTCGAGCAGGTGATCCGGCATCCATTGCGCTGGCGGATCGGTTGCGAGAATTGCCATTTCGCGTTGATCGTTTAAAAACAGGTACGCCACCGCGGATTGCGAGTGCGAGTATTGATTATGCGGTATTAGAAGCGCAACCTGGCGATACGCCAACGCCGGTATTTTCATTTTTGGGTAATATCAGTCATCACCCACCGCAGATTGCGTGTCATATTACCCATACCAATGAGGCCACCCATGCAGTGATCCGACAGAATTTAGATCGCTCGCCGATGTATGCGGGTGAGATTGAGGGTACAGGACCACGCTATTGTCCGTCGATTGAAGATAAAGTAGTACGGTTTGCAGATCGGCCTTCACACCAGATTTTTTTGGAGCCAGAAGGCTTAGATTGCAAGGAAGTATATCCCAATGGGATTTCAACCAGCTTACCTTTTGATGTGCAATATGAGATTGTGCGGTCTATGAAAGGACTGGAAAATGCCCATATTACCCGACCTGGCTATGCGATTGAATATGATTTTTTCGATCCACGTGATCTGCAGCCGTGGTTAGAAACCAAGCATATGGCAGGGCTTTTCTTCGCGGGCCAGATCAATGGCACAACCGGTTATGAAGAAGCCGCCGCACAAGGGTTAATCGCGGGTTTGAATGCAGGGCTACAAGCACGTGAATTGGCGCCGTGGTATCCCCGTCGAGATGAGGCATATATTGGGGTGATGATCGATGATTTGATTACAGCAGGCACCAAAGAGCCTTATCGGATGTTTACCAGTCGCGCAGAATATCGTTTGATGTTACGGGAAGACAATGCTGATTTGAGATTGACCGAAAAAGGCCGAGAATTGGGCTTGGTGGATGATGTGCGCTGGACGGTATTTTGTGAGAAACGGGAGGCGATTGAGCGAGAAACGGCACGGTTGACTGCTTATCGTTTGAGTCCTAACAAAGTAGATCAATCCGTGGCAGAACAAGTATTGGGTGAGCCTTTGGCAAAATCAAATACGGCGTTGGAACTGTTAAAGCGACCAAAAATAGATTATACGGGCTTATTGCGTTTATTGGATGAATCACAAGCTGTGGCTGATGAGGTGGCGGAGCAAGTTGAGATCCACACTAAATATGCAGGCTATATTAGCCGCCAGCAAGATGAAATAAATCGATTGAAACGGCATGAGGATACTGTATTGCCTGGAGATTTGGATTATGCGGAGGTGCGCGGGCTATCAAATGAAGTACGAGAGAAACTGACTCAAACACGGCCAAATAATCTTGGCCAAGCGGCACGGATCTCTGGGGTGACACCTGCTGCAGTATCGTTATTATTGGTGCATTTAAAACGCCATAAGTTGAGCGCTTAAGATTGGATCAGATGGCATGGCGCACGACGCTAGACTTAGGGTGTGACGCATTAACACTTTCTTTGGTGGAAGCGCAAAAGCAGACCTTATTAGATTATGTCGCCTTGCTAGAAAAGTGGAACAAGGCTTATAATTTAACCGCGGTGCGCGATCCGATGGAGATGATCTCCCGTCATATTTTAGATAGCTTGGCGATTTTACCCGCGATTCAGGGTGATGCGGTATTGGATGTGGGAACAGGCGCAGGTTTACCAGGCATCCCTTTAGCAATAGCTAACCCTGCATTAAGCGTCGCTCTATTAGACAGCAATTCAAAGAAAACCCGTTTTTTACAGCAAGCAAAAGCGGAATTAGCTTTAGATAATGTTATGGTAGTCCACGGTCGCGTGGAACAAGTAGACGTGGAACAGCAATTTGATACGGTGACCGCCCGTGCTTTTGCCAGCCTAGAGAAGGTCGTAGCGTTAGCAGGAAGGCATTGTAAAGAAACGGGTTGTTTGTTGTTGATGATGGGGGACGCCCCCCCACTTTCTGAGCAGCAAGCCTTGAATGATTTTGAGGTGATTGAGGTGGCGGTATTGCAGGTTCCCAACACAGATGGCGCAAGACATATCGTAAAATTAATGAGAAGAGATAGTTAGTTCGAATGGCAAAAACATATGCGATAACCAATCAAAAAGGCGGTGTGGGTAAAACCACGACGGCGGTTAATTTGGCCGCTGCAGTGGCTGAAAAAGCCAAACGAGTATTGTTGATTGATTTCGATCCACAAGGCAATGCGAGCACCGGCTGTGGGGTGGATAAAATGACCTTGTCACGCAGTAGCTATGAGGTGGTGATGGGTGAGGCAACGGTTGCTGATTCGGTGCAACGGCCAGCAGGCTTGGCATTTGATGTGTTGCCAACCAATGGTGATTTAACGGCTGCGGAAGTCAATTTGCTCGATGAAAACTTGAAAGAAAACCGCCTAAAACTGGCTTTAGGCTTGGTACAAGACCAATATGATTTTATCTTTATTGATTGCCCACCTTCATTGAGCATGCTGACTATTAATGCCTTGGTCGCATCGCAGGGTGTGATTATCCCGATTCAATGTGAATATTATGCTTTAGAAGGATTGTCGGGCCTACTGAAAACGATTGAGCGGATTAAACAACGGCTTAATCCTGAATTAGAGGTGACGGGATTGGTGCGGACTTTGTTTGATTCGCGGAATAACCTTTCAAATCAAGTATCACGCCAATTGATCACCCATTTTGAAGCAAAAGTATTCCATACGATTATTCCGCGGAATGTCCGGCTGGCGGAAGCGCCTAGCCATGGATTACCCGTAACGATGTATGATCAGAGTTCTCGGGGTACAATAACCTATCGATCGCTAGCGAGCGAATTTTTGCGGCGAGAAAAATAAGAGACAAAATATGGCGATAAAACGAGGTTTAGGACGCGGTCTAGATGCTTTATTAGGCGATACAAACGATGGCGTCGAAGCAATTGGGGATGATAGCTTACAGCATTTGGCGTTAACCGCGATTCAGCCGGGGAAATATCAGCCGCGCATTGATATGTCGCAAGAGCCATTAGAAGAGCTGGCAGAATCTATCCGTGCGCAGGGTGTGGTGCAGCCCATTGTGGTGCGCGCCATCAGTGACTCACAATATGAAATTATTGCGGGTGAGCGGCGTTGGCGGGCAGCAAAAATGGCGGAGTTGGCAACGATTCCGGTAGTGGTGCGAGATGTATCCGATCGTGCTGCCATTGCGATGGCCTTGATTGAAAATATCCAGCGTGAAAACTTAAATCCGATGGAAGAAGCGAATGCCTTGCATCGCTTGCGGGAAGAGTTTTCGATGACCCATCAGGAAGCGGCAGAAGCGGTCGGTCGCTCGCGGGCATCAGTGTCTAATTTATTGCGCTTGCGCAATCTCAATGAAGATGTAAAACGCTTACTAGAAAATTGCGATATTGAGATGGGGCATGCTCGTGCGCTATTGGCATTGGAAGGTGAAACACAATCCGAAGCGGCTAATTTAGTGGTTGAAAAAGGTATGTCCGTGCGTGAAGCGGAGCAACTTGTTCGCCGCTTGCAACAGCCAGAAAAAGCAAAACAAGCGGATGTGGATCAGGCCGAAATAGCGGACTTTGAGCGTCAGCTTTACAGTAAATTAGGCAACAATGTTATGATCAAACACACCCGTAGCGGCAAAGGACGGGTGTTGATAAATTATGCCAATATTACAGACTTGGAAGCGCTAATTAGGCGGATAAAATAAGCGAAGATCTGCGCATTAAGGCCAGATATTCAAGGATTTATTCTGCGCCTATACCCAATTCTACTTTTTTAGCGTGTTGCACATACGCTAAATGCTTTTTATAAATATCAGTGACTTTATCAATTCCTGAATCATGTAAATAACCTTCGTTGCCAGAGGTGGAGTAGGTGGCATAAATAGCGGAGCCTGCCATCATCGCGGCAGAGACCAGCTTAATGTCGTGGCCTTGGTCTTTCATGCCATTTGCCAATGCAACAAATTCATTTACAAGTTGTTGGTGAAGGGCCAGTTTTTGTTCATTGTCCATGAGTTGTCTCTATTATGAGGTTATGAATTAAGCGGTTATTTTAGCATTATTAACCATGCTGTTGTGATTGACTGTCTGCGCTAAAGAAAGGATACTGCTCGTATTAGATTGGGCATGGGCTTGAATGGACGAAGGTATGGCAGCTGAGATAGAAACAACGGAAAAATACCATCAATGGTATTACGACACGGAAGTATGGCAAGGCGTTGAGTTTCTAGGCGTGCCTTGCTACAAGTCGGTGTCAGACATGTGGAATTATCAAGAAATTATGGCGATATTAAAGCCTTCGTTGGTGATTGAGTTTGGTACCCGTTTTGGTGGGTCAGCGCTTTATTTTAGTGTGATCGGACGCAGTATTAACCCAGATCTTGAAGTATTGTCGGTGGATATTTCTCATCAAGAGGTATTGCCTCAGGTACATGCGGATCCAGCTGTTCATTTAGCAACGGAATCGTCTGTTTCGCCAGAAATTAAGGCCAAAATTATCGCAATGCGTGCCCGCTGTCCAGGGAAGGTGTTTTTTATTTTAGATAGTGACCATCGTAAAGCACATGTATTGGCAGAAATGGAATTATTGCGTTCAGTTGTGGAATCTGGTGATTATTTGATTGTCGAAGATGGTAATATTAATGGTAACCCCGTATTGCCTGGATGGGGAGAAGGACCCTTTGAAGCGATACAAGAATATATGCAGCGTTACCCAGATGACTATCAGCGTGATATTGCACGAGAAACAAAATTTGGGTTTACATTTGCCCCGTCAGGATTTTTGATTAAGACCTAATCATAAGGAATATAAGAGAAGACAATGAAATTAGGCGAATTACTGGTTAGCCAAAATAAAGTAACCCACCGCGATATTGAGCGCGCCTTGTTGGCACAAGGCGAAATGGGCGATATGCTAGGTCAGGTGTTGGTTAAGCTTGGCTTGGTATCAGAGTTGGATATTGCAAATGCCTTGAGTGAGCAACTGGATCTCCCTTTCTTGCCCGCTGCAGATTATCCAGAAGAAGCGTTGGTGATTGAGAACTTGTCTTACGAATTTTTGGCAAGTAATCAAGTGGTGCCCGTTAATATAGATAAAAAACCATGGCGGTTTGTGGCGACTGTACCACAGACACCTTTTTTATCTAAAGCGTTGTCATTAGCGGTCGGTGAGCCGGTAACAATGGAATTGGGTCTGGAATCAGATATCAATGCCGCATTACAAAAACATATTGACGAAGTAGAAGAAGAGGCAGAAGAAGATCTGTTGGATGATCAATTTGGTGGAGACGAAGAATTTGTTGAACACTTAAAAGATTTAGCCAGTGGCGCGCCGGTGATTCGCTTGGTCAATCAGATTATTCATCGTGCTTTAGATATGGGCGCCTCCGATATTCATATTGAGCCGTTTGAAGATGGTTTGCATTTGCGCTATCGCGTTGATGGCGTGATCCAGGATATGCCCGATCCACCATCGCCAAGCTTATCTGCTGCGATTGCATCGCGGATTAAATTATTGGCGAGCATGAATATCGCAGAACGACGCTTGCCACAAGATGGCCGCATCATGACGCGGGTAAAAGGGCATGAGTTAGATTTACGGGTATCGACGATCCCCACTGTACACGGTGAAAGCATTGTGATGCGGGTCTTAGATCGGCAGAGCATTCGCTTGAGTTTGGAAAGTATGGGCTTTAGTCCAGATACGCTGGAGCGATATCTAGCATTATTGAATAAACCGCATGGTGTGTTATTAATGACCGGCCCGACGGGATCGGGTAAAACAACGACGCTATATGCGTCGTTAGCAACATTAGATGCACAAGCAGTTAAAATTATTACGGTTGAAGATCCGGTGGAATATCAACTGCCAGGAATCAATCAGATCCAAGTACAAAGCCAGATTGATTTGACCTTTGCTGCTGCTTTGCGCTCTATTCTACGACAAGATCCTGATATTATTATGATCGGTGAAATGCGGGATGGTGAAACCGCACAAATTGCCGTTCAATCGGCATTAACCGGGCATTTGGTGTTGTCAACCTTGCATACAAACACCGCAGCGGGCGCGATTGTTCGATTAGAAGATATGGGGATTGAGCGTTATTTGATTACCTCATCCGTTAATGGTGTCTTAGCACAGCGCTTGCTGCGAAAATTATGCCCAGAATGTAAAGAGTCGGTTAAAGTGACTGCACAAGTAGCGGAAAATAGTGGTTTGAAAGACTTTCTGCCAACAGGGCGTGCGAAAAAAGAAATTTTCAAAGCCGTTGGCTGTGACCAATGTCGCCATACGGGTTATCAAGGGCGAACTTCAATTCATGAATTATTTGAAATGGATGATGCCATGCATAAGGCGATTTTACAGGGTGATGATGCGACGGTCTTGCACCAAGTTGCCCGTAAAAATGGCATGATTACGCTCTATGAAGATGGTTTGCGCAAAGTGGTGGCGGGTATTACGTCCTTAGAAGAAGTCTTACGCGTGACCCAAGATCAGGGTGATGCAATAGATGAGTCTGCTGCAGATGGCTGATTTTGTTTATAAAGCCGTCCAGCGTGATGGCACAATTACCGAAGGTCATTTGGTTGCAGAGTCACAGGATGCTGCTTCCCGCAGCCTGCGTAAGCAAGGTTTAACGCCACTGCAGTTAGCAGAAGGCAAGCAGAAAGCCACCACTATCCAGAAAACACAGGGTAAAAGGCCTTCCCGTGATGATGTGTTGGTGATGACCAATGAATTGGCGGTGTTACTGCGGTCAGGATTGCCGATTGATCGGGGCTTGAAGATCTTAATTGAGATGAGCCATAAAGACGAAGTGACCCAATTATTAACGGATATGTTGGAAACAGTTAAAGGTGGGAAGCGCTTGAGTCAAGCGTTAGAGCCTTATGAAGATGTATTTGGTAGCTTTTATATCAGCATGATTCGATCTGGCGAAACCAGTGGTCACTTATCAAAAGTGATGACAGGGTTGGTGGGCTATTTGGAAGAGGCGAAAGCCGTGCGAAGCAGTGTAAAATCGGCCTTGGTATATCCTGCTATTTTATTTGTGGTGGCGACTTTGTCGATTATTGTGATGCTTGGGTTTGTGGTGCCACAATTTGAAGCCTTATTTTCTGATATGGGTGATGGCTTACCTTTATTGACGAGAATGATTATTGCTGCTGGCGACTGGCTAAAAGCCTATGGGATCTTTATGGCGCTGATTTTAGCGGCATCGGTCTGGTTAGTTAGGCGCTGGATAAAAGAGCCAAATGGTAAGCGGTGGTTGGATAATAAAATGCTCAAATTACCTTTTTTAGGCGGTACAATATTTAAGTATGAAATCGCTAAATTTGCACGCACCATGGGAACATTGTTAGGCAATGGTGTGTCAGTATTACACTCCTTATCGATTGCCATTGGCACAGTGAGCAACACGCAAATTAGTGAGACCTTAGCGGTGTTGGAGCCAGCGGTAAAACAAGGCACACGGATGTCTGTTGCTTTAGAAGAAACGGAGGCTTTTACCCCGATGGTGGTGCAAATGGTACGGGTTGGCGAAGAAGCGGGTAATGTAGATGAGATGATGCTGGAGTTGGCAAAAGTTTACGATAGCGAGGTACAGGCAGGTGTGAGCCGAAGCTTAGCGTTATTGGAACCTATTATGATTTTAGGTATGGGCATTATAATTGGGGTGATTATTGTCGGTATTTTAATGGGTATTTTATCAATTAATGATGCCGTGATGTAATGTTAAGCCGTCAGAATTATTTATTTTTTAAGAGGGAAATAACGTGGTAAAACAAATGAAAAAACAGCAATCAGGGTTTACCTTGGTTGAAATCTTAGTGGTGTTTGCGATGATTGCTTTGCTGGTGGGGCTGGTGGGGCCAAAAGTAATGCAAGCATTAGGCGGTGCAAAAAGTAAAACAGCACATATCCAAATTAGAGATTTAGAGCAGGGATTGGAGATTTTTAAGTTAGATGTCGGCCGCTTCCCAAATACCAGCGAGGGTTTGCAGGCATTGCAAGTCGCTCCTGGGGGCGCAAGCGGTTGGAATGGGCCTTATATGCGCACAGGGATCCCAAAAGATCCATGGGGCAAAGATTATATGTATAAATATCCTACTGAAAAAGGGGGCTTTGACTTGTATTCTTATGGTGCAGATGGTGGATCAGGTGGTTCGGGCGAAGATGCAGACGTACATAACGTCAAATAAACAGTAGGCGCTATGCGTATGTATCGACATACACAATCAGGATTTACCTTAATTGAAATTATGGTGGCGTTTGCGATTGCGGCGCTATTGATTGGGGTGACAACGCCTGCCATGGTGAAAATGTATGATTCGATGAAATATCGTGATGCGGTACGGTCGGTGGTCAGTGCGATTCATGCAACACGCCACGCCGCGATGACACGCGGTAAAATTGTCGATTTTGTTATTAACCCTGAGTTTCGCCAGTTTCAGAGCGGCAATGGGGATATAAAAGAGCTGGATAAGACGATTGAAGTGATGGCCCAGACGGCAAGAGAAGTGAACCGGGGCGGTAACGCGGTGATTCGTTTTTATCCTGATGGCAGCGCATCGGGCGGCCGTATTGATATTGTGCACCAGAAAGGAAATGGGGTCCGTTTGCGTGTGGATTGGTTGTTGGGGAAGTTAACGCAGGAAGTATATGAACCTTCGTAGTCAGGGATTTTCACTGATTGAAATGCTGGTGGCGATGTCTATTATGGCCATGTCGCTTGCTGCGTTATATCAAGCTACGGCAGGTGCAACGCGGAATGTGCGGGTTGATGAGAAATATAGCTATGCCTATTTATTAGCCGAATCTTTAAGAGCAGAATTTGCGGTGGTTGATATTAATGGTACGCAGGAGCAAGGCACGACAGCAGGGGGCTTTCATTGGCGGGTTGAAAGTTCGCCGATTGTTGGCGAATATCCGGCAGCATTAAGGGAAGATAGCTTACACGCGGTTAATATAACGGTGAGTTGGGGAGATGACGATTCACAGCGCACCGTGCGATTGGATACGGTTACTGCAGGAAAGGACTTCATGTAATGCAGCCACGCCAAGCGGGGTTTACAATTATTGAAGTGATAGTGGCATTAACGGTGCTATCGCTGATAATGCTGGCGATGGTGACCGCAATGCGGACATTAGGGGATACGCAATCACGGGTGCAAGCGGTAATTGATCGTAGCGATGAAATGCGCTTAGTCAGCCGTTTTTTACAGCGAAATATTAGTCAAGCCGCAGCTGTTTTTAGACGGGTAGAAGGTGAACCAGAGAGTACTTATTTTATAGGGACAGCATCAGAATTGATCTGGGTGGCGCCTATTTCTGCAGGCCCCGCGGTAGGTGGATTAACTATCGCTAAAATAGCGATACAAGGCGAAACACTTACCCTACAGATGCAGATATTTGAATCACCAGAGAAAGAGATCGAATGGGATGAGGTGAAAAAATATACTTTGGTAGACAATGCCGAGAGCCTTGTATTGGGATACCGATCTAATATTGGCGCAGATTGGGAAGAGGAATGGGTTGGCCGGCGACAAAGCCCACGAACAGTGAGGATCATAATCAAGCAGACGGATAGATTTTGGCCAGAGCTGATTATTGGATTGGATGAGGCGGTCAATCGTGGACGATAAACAGACCCGTTATCAGCAGCAAGGCGTCGCGTTGGCAATGGTGCTGTGGTTTATTGCCGCACTCTCGCTATTGGTGGCAGGCATTGTCTCTTCATCACGGACAGATGTTAGACAGGTGCAGTTACAATTACAATATACCAAAGCCGCTGCTGCGGGCGATGGAGCAAGCCATTTGGCGATGAGAGATCTCCTATTATTGGAAGAAGAAGCAGAATTTAAAGGACGGGGTATATTCATGGGGGAGTATATAATAGGCCTGCTCAATGTTAGCCTCCGTGTGGTGCCAACCACGGGCTTGATCAATATAAACAGCGCTTCGCTTGTATTATTAGCAGATATGTTTGAGGGCCAGGTAGGAATGAGCGAGGAACAGGCGCAAGATATTGCACTTAATATTATTATTTGGCGCGGAAATCGGCCAGCAGAAGATGATGAAAATGTGGAAAAATATGTGCTGGCAGGTAAGGTAGGGCCTAGATATAGTCAATTTGAGACGACGGAAGATTTGATGCAGGTATTGGGCATCAATCGTGATGTTTATGAACGGATAGCAGATTTAGTGGTCGCATTACCAGCGGGAGGAAAGGGAGTTGATCCGTTGTCAGCACCATTAGGGGTGCTAACTGTGGTTGCAGGAGATGCGGATATTGCGCAACAAATTATTGCCACGCGGGCTGAGGATCCCTTTCAAGATCATGGGGTCTCAGATGACATTCCAGAAGCTTATATCACGCAAGGTGTGAACACCTTATTTAGATTGGATGCCGATGTGATGATGGAAGATGGTAATATATATCGGCGTCGGCGTTGGATCGAGCGTGGAGGAAGTCGAGATGGCTTACCGTGGAGAGTGGTGAGAAGTGAACCCGTCCGAGCGATTGGTGGGTAGGATTAGGTTGAGTGAAGGGACAAGATGGCCGTTGATAGCCAACTGACATTATTTGGTTTAGATTTACGCACGATCCCGCAATTTTGGCGGGCAGGGTGGCGTGAGTTGTTGTGGGCGCCAAATGCCTATTGTCGCCGTTGGGTGGATGAAGTGGTGACGGCAACCTTCTCGGACAATGATAGGCAATGTTACCAAGCGGGTGAAAAAACGTCGCCACGGAGCACAAAAGCGCAGGCATCTGTTCTGCCCGCTGATATGGTGCTCGATATGCAATTAGATTTGCCCACCAGTGTCGAGCTGGATTTAGACTCGTTGATTGCTTTGGAAGTGCGGTCTAAAAGCCCCTTTCCTGAAGAAGATACGCGTTATGGTTGGCAATTTGAGCGAGGCGAGAATGGCCGCTTAAACGTCGATTTGGCAATTGTATCGCATACCTTAGCTTCTCAATACTTAGGTGGTCGGATAAGCCGTCAATTTGAAAAAGAAGATAAATGGGCGGCAGATCAAACGTTTGATGTTGATGATGACGATAAAAAATGGTTACGTGGTAATCTGGAAGGAGAAGAAGTCTGGGCGATGGTCGGTGAGCAGCCGGTTGTGATTCAGGGTTTTGGCGAGGGCGATCGCGACACACGTTATCGTCATCGGATGAAGCGTGTGCTTGCGGGTTTGTTGTATAGCTTTTTGATTGCATGCGCGATGGTGGGTGTGATGATGCTATTTAAATATTGGCAATTACAACAATTAGATTCAGATTATGTGCAGGTTCAACAGGATGCTGCAGAAGCGGTTGAATTGCGAGATAGCCTGGCACAATATAATGCAAGAGTCAGCGGAATTAATGATCTTATTGCGGGGAGTTATAATCCATATCCACAAATTAGTAAATTAAGTGCCATTCTAGGGGATGATACATGGCTTACGGCAATGAATATAAAAAAAGGAATAATGCGCCTATCGGGCAATGCAGACAATGCCGTTGCGCTGATGCAATCCTTATCGAATCGATCAGAGTTCGCGGCGGTTTCTGCTCCTACTGCGATCAGCCGAGGTACCCGAGGACAAGGCGAACGATTTGTGTTTGATATTACATTACCAGCCATTAATGTTGGGCTTATTGCAACAGTGCCGATGGCGGAATCCGTGGAAGGTGAGGCTGCTGTAGGCAGGGATGGCGCACTAGGAAATGAAGATGGGTCGGTTGCTGACAGTGATAAGGATGCAGTAGAGCAGACGGTTATAACAACGGAACCCGCCCCTTCGGCGGCAATAGATCCTGCCATGCCATTGGGTGAGAATCGTTAAAGTGAAATTGAATACCCTGTCAGCCAGAGCGAAAATCATTGCGGGCTTAACGTTAGCAATATTGATGTTAATCTTGATTTCATTGGTGATGGCCGCTTGGTCTATGCGACAAGAAGGTAATGCACAGCGAGCAGAAATCGAACCACGGATTGCACGCTTACTAGGGGTGCAACAGCAATATGACAAGCTTAAACTGGCGAATTTAGGTGCCACAGCCCAGCTGACAGGGCTGGTTTATTCTGCCTCTGCGGATGCAACGATGACAGGTACAAAAATGCAGCAAGATGTGCGGGAAGTGATAGAGCTTTCTGGAATGACGGTTGTAGGGAGTCGAGTGCGTGCCGTTAAGGTTGCAGACGGTTATGATAAAATTAGTTTAGATTTAACGGTTGAAGGGGGAGTGAAAGCCCTGGAAAGCATGTTACTTGAGATCCCTAAATTACGTCCCATTGTAGTGATAGAAGAAACAAATATTACCCCTAAACGCGGGCGGAATCTGCCGCATATCCTAACGGCCCGATTCAGATTAACTGCCGCGAGGTTGCAGCCATGACGCATCTTGCAGAAAAACGAACGATGATGTTGGCGATTGGGATGACAGTATTATTATTCGCGCTGATACTCATGCGTTGGCAAAGTGCCCGCAGTGCGCCGCCTATTCAGCCTGTCGTACCCGCGCTGTCATCCTTGAAATCTTCATCAGTACTAGCGCCTGTTATAACAGCGGAAGCAGACTCTGTTATCCAAAGCCGCCCTGTCTTTTGGCAGACACGCGCACCTTATGTTGCTCCGCCGCCTAGAAAGCCACCGCCAAAACCCTTTCGCGCAGTTAAATTGGGTGTGGATTCATTTGATCAGGTAAAATTGTCTGGCACGTATTCTGTTAGCGGCCAAACGGTATTGATTGTGGTGGGGAGTGAAGGGTCTCAGCGGGTCAGGGTTGGCGATGATTTAGCGGGCTGGACATTTAAATCTATGGCAGCAGGCGGAGCTGTTTTCACCCAGGATGGTGAACAGCGTACATTAGTGATGCAAAAGCCTACGCCACCTACAAAGGCAGAGCTTGAGAAGCAATCTGCAGAAATTCAAGCACGATTAGAAAGACGCGCATTGAAAGCCGCAGCGTCGACAACTACAGCAGAAACAGATTTAGAACAATTGAAAGCGGATCTAGAAGGTCTGATTGCAGCAGATGCAGTCTTACCCGCTGACGCCGCGCAGAGGACGCCAGCCACAGGAGAGCCAGTAGCTACTACGCCTAAAGCAGCGAGGGATGAAGGGGGCGGGGCTATTTCCTTTGAATCAATTTCCCAACGTTGGGAAGAGCGCGGAGCACCTGCAAAGCCGACACAATAATTAAATAATGATGAGTAAAATTATGATACGACAAATAATGATAATCATGCTAGTAAGTTTGCTGGCAGGTTGTGCGAACCAATATAGAGCGAGTCAGGAAGTAGAACGAGATGAAACGCTATTTCCTTTTGATCGTATTCTGGAAGTGGATAGCCCTTATCTTGAAGGAGGGAGATCACCACAAATAGAAAGTGAGGTGATTGAGGGAGAAGATATATCAACGCGTACATCTACTATTTATCCAGGAACAGGTAGGCATGTTCGGTTACCACGAAAACGTCAAGAAATAGATCTGCAAGGTGATGCGGTTGAACTGAATTTTGAACAAACACCTTTGATTGAAATTGTGCATGCGGTGATGGGAGATATTCTGCAATTAAATTACATTGTGCAAAGTGCGATCGGAGGCGAGGTCACGCTGCGGACGCAAACGCCCGTTCAGCGAAATGATTTATTATCCATTATGGAATCCTTATTGCATGCTAATGGTGCCACCTTAGTGAGAGATAAGGACGATCGTTTTATTATCAGCGCGATTGGGGTGGGCGCAAAGCTGGCACCGAGAATTTCCAGTCCTTATGAAACAGGGGCAGGCTTTACGACCACAGTGATACCACTAAAATATATTGGTGCAGCCGAAATGGCGGAAATTTTAACACCCATGTCAGATGAAGGCACCATTATCAATGTCGATCCTATCCGAAATTTATTAGTGTTGGCGGGTACACGGGCACAAATGGAAGGCTGGCTAGACGTTGTTGCCACCTTTGATATTGATTTATTAGAAGGAATGTCGGTTGGGATTTTCCCCGTTGAAAATATTTCTGTCGTTGATATGGAAGCCGCATTGAACAGTGTATTGGGTGAGGCAGAAGCAGAAACAGCGAAAGGCCTGCTGGGGATTGTTAAGCTATTCCCGCTGGAGCAACTTAATAGCTTATTAGTGGTGACTCCCCAAGCCCATTATTTGGATCAAATTAAAGAGTGGATGGTGCGCTTAGATCAAGCGCCAGATTCAAGTTTTGAACGGCACTTATTTGTTTATCCTGTGCAAAATGGTACAGCAACACATATCGGAGAACTATTAAGCAGTGTTTTTTCTGGAGAAAGCTCAACCGTGGGTTCAGACAGCACCTCAAAAGATGCGGGTGTCGCTCCTGGTTTAACGCCCGAAACGGTCTCGTCAAATAATAGGTCAAGCTCAAAAGCGCGGGATGCGACAGGGACTAAGACTAAAAACAGAAGTAATAGCGCTGAAGGCAGTGGCTTAGGCACCTCTAGCTATAATATAGATAACGTCAGCATCGTTGCCGACGAAAACAATAATGCCTTGCTTATTTATGCAACACGTAAGGATTATCGTAAAATAGAAGGGGCTTTAAAGCAGCTTGATATTTTGCCAGCACAGATTGTAATTGAAGCCAGTATCTTAGAGGTCTCACTGACCGATGGCCTAGAGTATGGGCTTGAATGGTCGCTGAAGAATGGTTTAAGTGGTGGGCGTGAGGGATTGTTATCATTAGGTCTTTCCGACACAGCGGCAGCAGCAAAAATGCCAGGCTTATCTTATGCGATTACCAATTCGGCAGGTGATTTACGCGGGGTATTAAATTTGCTCTCAGAAAAATCACTTATCAATGTGATTTCAACGCCCACAATCATGGTGATGGATAATCAGACGGCAGACATTCATGTGGGTAGTCAGCAGCCCGTTCGTAGCAGTCAAACCACAACAACCGGCGGTGTGATTACCAATGGGGTTGAATTTAAAGATACGGGGGTGCGTTTGTCAGTAACACCATCGGTGAATGCAGGTGGTGTGGTGGTGATGGAGATCGACCAATCAATTACAGATGTGGGGCCGGTAGACTCTGCAACAGGTCAGCGCAGCTTTTTGGAGCGCAGCATTACGAGTAAGGTGGCGGTGCGTTCTGGTGAGTCGGTTGTATTGGGTGGGTTAATTAGAGAGAACCAAAGCGATGGTGAAGTAGGCATTCCCATTTTGCATGACCTGCCTATTATCGGCAATTTATTTGGTAAAACGGCACTCAGTAGTAACCGAACAGAGCTATTAGTGATTATTTCTCCGCATGTCCTGTTTAATGAACAAGACTTGCGTGATATCAGCCGAGAAATGCGATCGCGCTTACGTGGTTTGGAATTATTACGAAAAAGACCAGAGCATCGCTGGCGTGGTACAGAGAAAGCACGAATTTATTAACTTTAAAGTACACAGGTATAAAAATGAAAAAATATAGCACTATTTTGATGGGATTATTAGTGGTTGTGTTATTACAAGCTTGCACGGATAAACGTCCAGCAGAAGAAATCGTGCGGGAACGCGCGCAGGAGCGGTTAGACTTGTTAATGGCAAAAGATGTAGAAGCAGCCTATCAATATACAACGCCAGGCTATCGGGCAACCACCTCAGCCCAGGTGTTTGCTTTGCGGGTCGGTGGCGTGCCGAGCTGGACCGAAGCAAAAGTCGATACGGTTACGTGTGAAGAAGAGATATGCCAAGTCAAAACATTGATAAGTTATGAAATTAAAAGATTAAAGATGCAAAATACGCGTCCGATGGATGAGAAATGGCTAAAATCAGATGGGGAGTGGTATTTATACTACAAATAATTCCTAACCATACTGTTCCCACTAGGTGATGCTTATTCTGGAACAAGCATGCACCTATGTCAATGGTTCCTGAGCGAGAGAGGGTGCGCAATATCTTAATCTTGTAGTATTGTGTCGTAGAATAAAGCCCAGCATAAATAATCAGTGATTTGGAAATATTAGCCATGCGCTCATGCAGAGAGGGCTTCGTGTTAGGTCGGTTTTAGCCCTTAAATCATTAGACAGTAAGATTATAAGCCCTGTAGCCGGTGTAGTATGGAAACAAGATGTTATGTTCCATAAAAACCACAAAAGAAGTGCAAAAGACATATAGTAAAATAAAAAAGGGGTTACGGCTTGTTTAGCGATAAACAGTATGGTAGATTGTTTGGGTGCCTAGTTAAGTTACCGTGACTTTGAGCAATTTTAAAGTAACTGGTCTTGGTTGTGATAGCTTGGCTGGTTGATGTGGTTTAAAAGACACAAATGTGTTGAGCCACTTGACCGGGTAAAGATCATGCTTAGGCATGCGGGTGTTGTCTATAATTTTTTGTAGGTAACAGCCAAATATTAATTAATTAATGTTTAGGAGCAACAAATGAATAAGAAAATTATTCCACTAGCGGCATTAGTCGCAATGGCAGGTGCTGCAAATGTAGCGCAAGCTGTAAATGTGAATCACGACGGTTTAGGTGAAGTATTAATTTACCCGTTCTACTCTGTAGTAGAAGGTAACGATACTTACATTAACGTTGTTAACACAACCGATGAAGTTAAAGCAGTTAAAGTACGTTTTGTTGAAGGCATGAACTCGAAGGAAGTACTCGATTTTAACTTATATCTTTCTCCATGGGATCACTGGTCTGCAGTTGTGACAGCACACGCAGGTGGTGGTGCAATGATTAAAACGGCTGATACTTCTTGTACAGTGCCAGAAATCCCTGCTGCAGGTGTACCATTCAGCAAGGTTCTTTATTCTGCTGACAGTGTGAACGATATTGGTCGTACGCGTGAAGGTTATGTTGAAATCATCGAAATGGGTGTGGTTTCTGATACCGATCTTGCGGCGGCTGCAACACACGTTGCGGGCATACCAACTGATTGTCCTGCATTGACAACGGCATGGAGTGGTGGTGGCCAATGGTCTACTAATCCAGCAGACGGCATGTCAACTAATGAAGGTGGTCTATATGGTTACGGCGTACTTATCAATGTAAACGGTGGTACAAATGCTACTTATGATGCCGTTGCGATGGATGCGTTCAACAATGTAGATAGTTTACATGCACGTCCTGGTAACTCATCTCCATCATTGGATGATGCAACACCAACTGCAACTGTTATTGATAATGCAACTGTTGTAACAACAGCTACAACAACTGGTTTGGATGCTGTGTCTGCAGTTATCATGCACGATACAATTGCTAATGACTATGTATTAGAGCCTGATATTAGCGCAGGTACAGATTGGGTTGTTACTTTCCCAACTAAGAACGCCTATGTTAATGGTGCGGTAACAGCTCCATTTACAACTATTTGGAGTCCTGCACACTCAAGTTCGTGTGAAGAAATTAGTGTGATTTACTATGATCGTGAAGAAGAAGGCAAAGCACCATCAGGCGTTCAATTCTCACCAAGAACACCAGAAGGTTCGTTCGCGTTATGTCAAGAAGCTAACGTCTTAACCTTTAATGGTGCAGATGTGTTGGGTGCTGGCGTAATAGGTAATGTAGATGCAAGCTTGGATGGTGTGTTCGATAACGGTTGGGCAACTATTGATTTCACTACAGTTCCTGGTCGTACATTAACCGGTACTAGTGCAACGTTCCATGGCTTACCAGTAATTGGTTTTGCTGTGCAAGAATATGTAAATGGCACACTAGTGGTAGATGGTTCAACTGTACTATCTAACTACCAAGGTTCTGTATTGCATAAAGCAACACGTGATATTGATATTGATACTGGTACTGGTAGTTAGTGTTAATTAATAAGTTATTTGTTTAGCTTATTGATATAGTATTAAATATCAATTAAGAAAACGCGGCGTAAGCCGCGTTTTTTTTTGCTGCTCGAATGGGTAATATTCGCGTTTCCTTACCACTAGTTGAAATTTTTTTCAATGCTCAGATTTTCTGCTACATTTTAATTTTAACGATCATAGCTGAGAGTCGATGGTCTCACGAGCCTATGGGAAAAAGTAATAGAGATAGACAATATGTGAACTTCCCGCTATAATCAAGGTCTCAGAGGGGAGACAATGGCTTGATTTGGGTAGCCGTCCTAGAGAGTGACTCGCTGGCAAGTAAATGCAGCATAAAAATTTAAGGAATAAAATAATGAATCAGATATTAAAATCTATCGCCATGCTGGCAATCGCTTTGCCAGTGGCGGCTGCGGCCTACCAGGTAGAAATAAATGGTCATCTTTATAATGATGAAAGTGGTGTACCGCTAGATGTTCAGCAAATAACCGTTGAACAAATAGCGGGCAAAATTATTGTGCGCACCTTGCCAGATGATCTTAGCAAAGTGTGTTATGACAATTGTAGCTCAGGCCCCGCTAATCAGGCGCCAGAGATTACCTCAACAATCTTTAACGTTGCAGAAGGCGTGACAGCGGTGGGTACGGTGCTGGCAACCGATACTGAAAATGATACCCTGAGCTATAGCATTGAAACAGGGAATGATAGTGCGTTGTTTAGCATTGGAACGGCAACAGGAGTTTTAAGCTTTAACCAAGCAGCGACCTTAGGCACGAAAACAGTTAATATTAAGGTGGCGGATGCGGGTGGTTTTGATACACAAACGATGACCATTAATGTGACCAGCTCTGGAGGCGGCAATTGTGGCGCAACACCTAGCGGGGTTGAGATTGTGCCGAGTAATGAATTTAGCATTAACTGGTCTATCACTAAACAGGATACTCACTTGGAAGTGGATAATATAGACACGTCTGCGATTCCCGTGCTAACAACAGCAGCAACGACAACATCAGGGTTTATTCGTGCTGCGGAAGCCTCTCAATCAGCTAGTGTTCAACGGACGCTATGGATTTCAGAATGCCCCGGTGGCGCGGCGATTCCAGTAGGGTCTTGTTCAACAACAGGAACCGTTAACGTGAAGGTGCGTTGGAAAATGCCAGCATCAGGTATAAATTTTTCATATTGTGAATTAGAGCCGAATACAAATTATTATATTAATATTAAAAATAATGATTGTCTCTCTTCGCATTGTGATGTGGAGATGGGCTTCATAACAAACGAGTAGTAATGCTCTAATTGTAAATGAAGTATGATTATTGATGGCGCCGAACAATTTTTGTTTGGCGCCTTTTTTTGGAGGAACAATAAAGAATGTATAAAGAAGTAAGAAAGATATTATTTGGTTTGACGATAATTGCCTTTCCCCCAGTTTATGCGGCGCCTGAAATTGTGTTACAACAGGGCGATATCAAAGTAACAGTGGAAGATGTTGAGCGATATATTATTAGTAATACCCCTAAAGCACAACGAGAAGCTATTTTAAATAAAAAGGGTATTTTTAAAGAAATCGTTGAAAATATTTATCTTATTCGGCGGATAGGAACAGAAGCGGAGAAAGATAAAAATCTAGATTGGGAACAGATAAAATGGGTTAATGAACTTGCTTACAAAAGACTGGTGATGACTGCTTTTATGAAAAACCTAGTGAAGCAACAATTGGACAACTTTGATTGGGTAATGTTAGCAAAGGAAACCTATCTGGCAGAGGCTGATCAATATCAGATCCCTGAAAAAATACGGGCATCACATATTCTAATAACAACAGAAGATAGAACGAAGACAGAAGCACACACGCTGATTAATGAGATTAAAGACAAAGCATTAGCAGGTGAGGATTTTGAAGTCTTAGTAAAGGCCTATTCAGAAGACCCTTCTGCAGCGAGTAATAATGGGGACTTAGGTCTCTTCTCACAAGGGCAGATGGCCAAACCTTTTGAACAAGCGGCTTTTGCGATGACTAGAGTGGGGGAGCTGAGTGACATTGTGGAAAGTGATTTTGGTTATCATCTGATTCAGTTTCACGAGCGGGTGGCAGCAGGAAAACAAACTTTTGAGGCGGTAAAACAACAGATTATTTTGCAATTGCAGCAGTCTCGGGCAAATCAAATTCGGCAAGATATTATGATGGACTTCCGTTCAGCTAGTGATTTGAAATGGGATGAGGCACAATTAGAGTCCTTGCGCAATAAACACCGAACTGCAGGCAAGCTAGATAGTTCTGAGCTAAAACCTTCAGCAGAATAAGACGGGGTGGCTTACAATAGCCATTATGGAAAATGATTTAGTGCAGGTGACAAAGGTGGCATTAACTGTAACCAATTTAGGGAAGTGTTATCAATTATTTGATAAACCACATCATCGGCTACTGAGTTATTTCTTCTCCCGATACCAACAGCAGGGAACGGATTTTTGGGCATTACAAAATGTGAGCTTTTCTCTTAATCAGGGTGAAACAGTTGGTATTGTCGGCCGCAATGGATCGGGGAAATCTACTTTACTTCAAATGATAGCGGGTACGTTGACCGCGAGCACGGGTTCGGTACAGCGAAGCGGACGTATTGCAGCCTTGCTAGAATTGGGCGCGGGCTTTAATCCTGAATTTACAGGGCGAGAGAATGTGTTGCTGAATGCAGCTATTTATGGCCTGACCGCAACAGAAATCCAAGCTAAACTAGATGATATTATTGCCTTTGCAGACATTGGTGAGTTTATGGATCAGCCCGTGGCGCACTATTCCAGTGGTATGTTTGTACGGTTAGCCTTTGCGGTGATTGCACATGTGGATGCGGATGTGTTGATTGTGGATGAGGCACTGGCTGTGGGAGATGCCGCATTTGTCCAAAAATGTATGCGTTTTCTGGAGAAATTTAAGCAGCAAGGCGCGATTTTGTTTGTCAGCCATGATACCGGTATTGTCACCCAATTATGTGACCGGGCGATTTGGTTAGATCAGGGAAAGATGCGGTTAGAGGGTGATGCAAAAGCAGTGTCAGAAGCTTATTTGGAGCATCTCTATACGGCACAGCAATCGATAGAGAGCATCGTGAATGATGTAGCTGACACGGCGTCAGGTAAACAGGCTATTCCTGATTTTGAACATTGGCATGATGCGAGGCACGATTTTTTGACAGATTCTAATTTACGAAATGAGATGTCTGTGCAGCCATTCGATCTAGATGCCACTGATTTTGGGACAGGCCAAGCACAGATTGATAGTGTGGCAATATTAGATACAAAAGCTAGGCCTTTGCGGTGGCTGGTGGGAGGGGAGCGGATAGTGTTGTCTATTTATTTTACGGCGTTGGATCGGTTAGAAGGCGTTATCGTGGGTTTTTTAGTGAAGAATAGGAAAGGGCAGGTATTATTTGGTGAGAATAATTATTTGAGTGATATTGATTCACCCGTGACGGTGGAAAAAAACACTTCCTATATGGCACGATTTGGTATCACAATGCCTTATTTGCCGGAGGATGAGTATGTGATTTCAACCGGTATTGCATCGGGCCTACAAGCTGAACATATACAGCATTGTTGGCGCCATGATGCCTTGGTGTTTTCTGTTACACAGGGCCATGTAGTGCATGGTTTGATGGGGATCCCGTTGGGCTTTTGTGATGTTTCACCTGTCGAGCAAGTTGAATGAAGGCAATTACATCTGCATGGCAACATCGACAATTGGTGTTTGAAATGACCCGCCGAGAAATTTTGGCACGCTATCAGGGCTCATGGTTGGGTTTGTTTTGGACGTTGTTGACCCCGATTTTACTGTTATTTGTGTATATGTTCGTGTTCGGAGTGGTGTTTAAAGCCCGCTGGCCAGAAATTAATGGAGTAACGCCTAATTTTTCGTCATTATTATTTTGCGGGATTATTGTGCATATGTTTTTTGCTGAGGTATTGAGTGCGGCATCATCGTTGGTTTTGGATCAGGCGAATTATGTTAAAAAGGTGGTCTTTCCACTGGATATATTGAGTTGGATTTCATTGGGTGAGGCCGCTTTTCATTTTCTGGTGGCAGTGTTGGTGCTGTTTGGCGTGGTGATTGTGTCGGGTGGTGGTTTGAGCTGGACGGTGCTGTATGTGCCGTTATTGATGCTTATTTTTATGGTGCATTTATTGGGAATGTCTTGGTTTGTGAGTGCGTGTGGGGTGTATATCAGAGATGTAAAATATGTAGCAGGATTTATGGTGACAGCGATGGTATTTTTAAGTCCCGTGTTTTATCCCGCATCAGCGGTGCCTGATAGTTTTGCAATGGTGATGAACGCTAACCCGCTAACATTCTATATTGAGGCTTTCCGGAGTGCGGTGGTATTGGGTCAGCCAGTGCCATTGGCAGAGTTAGCTTGGGCAATGGTATTGGCACTGCTTTCTTTTGCAGTGGGATTTTGGTTTTTTGAACGGGTTAAAAAAGGCTTCGCGGATGTGTTGTAGCCGTTATGGGAGTCAATAATGACAGGTAGCAATACGCGAATATTGTTGGTGTTAGAGGAGGGCATGCCGTGTGCTACGGATGTGATGGCGGCGGCAAGCCAAGTACTACGATACCAGTTTTCTGAAGAAGTCTCTCCTACTGGCCTAGCTGCATGGGAAGACGGTTCTAGCATGACCTTTAAGGTGCTGGAACGGTGCAAAAAAACAACGGGAAGCTTTGACCAGCAGGCATTAAATCGTGCACTTGGGCAGGCGATATTACGGCATCAGATTGAGGTATTAGTTGTATTAGGTGTGACGGGGGTGACTATTGATTTGCCACGCGTGGCGGCAATGCTGTCAGTGCCAACCGTGTGGGTGGCGGATATTGAATCGACAAGCGATCAGATAACACAGCAGTGGCTGGATGATGCACAGCGTTCTGCAACGGTATTACCGTCGAGTGCATCAGAAACAGAGATACTGGCAGCCATAAAACAATTAGGAAATAGGAACGAAACACCAGCCCCTCGGCAGTTTGATTACGCTAGCTATGAGTTTTGTCAGCGGGATCATCCCTTATTAATGCAGATGCAGCTGGGAGATACCGCACATTTTTTAGGGTGTAAGCAGGTATTAGATTTGGGCTGTGGCGCAGGGATCTTCCTAGAGTTATTACGGCGTGATGGCGTGAATGCAATGGGGGTTGAACGTGATCCTGTGATTGCAGAATATGGCCGTGGTCTGGGCTTGGATATTGTGACTGAAGATGCGTTGGGATTTTTAACGGCATCATCACAATTATTCGATGGTATTTATTGTTCTCATTTTGTGGAGCATTTACCGTTTGAAGCAGTGCAAAAGTTGATTAGCTTATTAGCGGCGCGGTTAGCAGAAGGAGGAGTGTTGGTGTTGACCTTTCCGGATCCAGAATCAATCCGTTCTCAGTTATTGGGCTTTTGGCGAGATCCAGAGCATGTACGATTCTATCATCCTGAGTTGATCCGAGGCTTAGCAGAGGCCGCGGGTCTGATATGTGAGTGGACAAGCTATGATGATCAACCGCATGAGATTGTCTCTTTTACTGAGCAACCGCCAGAGATAGGTAAATTAGTGGCGCACGGAGGAGAAGCAAACACGGGTAATCGCTCTTGGTTAGCGCGCATTATGGCAGGTTTAGGTTGGCAATCTATGAAAGAACAGCGAGGATGGCAAGCACAGGTGAATGAAAGGCTTGATCGGCAAACTGAGGTGATTACACAATTAACGCAACGAACCGATGTTTTGTGGTCTGTGAATAAAACCTGGGCATGGAATGATAATGCAACCCTAAGGCTGAGGAAGGAATGAGCGAGGGTAGGGCGTATCGAGATGTGGATGTCATCATCCCTGTTTATCGAGATGTGGATGTGACTCGCCGGTGCATTGCGTCTGTGCTAGCATCAGATCTAGGATCGTGGGTAAATATAGTCGTTATTGATGATTCCTCACCAGATGAGAATGTGAGAGGTTATTGTGATAGTTTACGGGGTCAAGCACGGCTTACGGTGTTACGAAATACGGAAAACAAAGGCTTTGTTGCAACCGTTAATATCGGGATGCAATTGAACCGATCTCATGATGTGCTGTTACTCAATAGCGATACCGAGGTGGCGGATGATTGGCTAGCACGCTTGCAGGCTTGTGCATATCGGAAGCCACGAACTGGCACAGTAACGCCTTTTTCAAATAATGCGACGATTTGTTCCTATCCCAAATTTGTTGAATCCAATGAACTACCCGCTGGCTATGATGTGACGCGATTGCATCAGTGTTTTGCAACGGCCAATGAGGGCTTACAGCATGCGCTCCCAACAGCCGTTGGCTTTTGCATGTATATCCGTCGAGATTGCTTGGCTGAAGTCGGCTATTTTGATGAGGCTAGTTTTGGCAAGGGCTATGGAGAGGAATGTGATTTTTCCATGCGAGCCTCGGCAGAGGGTTGGACAAATCAATTAGCAACAGATGTGTTTGTTTATCATGAAGGCGGTGTGAGCTTTGGGGAAGAGACGCAAACACGAAAAATAGCGGCGGAAGCAGCCATGTTGCGGAAGCATCCTAACTATACAAAACAGATTACAGATTTTATTGCACGAGATCCTTTGCAGTCTTATCGCAAGGCTGTGGATGAAATTCGAGAGAGAGGTTCGGATGGGCTTGTTAAAGTTGCAGTCTGTTTAGCGGCTTATAATGGGATGCGATGGATTCCTGAGTTAGTTGCTTCGGTATTGGCACAGACGGGCGTATCCGTTTTTTTATTTATTAGTGTGGATGAGAGTACCGATAATACGGCGGCATGGGCACAGCAGCAAGCGAGTAAATTCTCTAATGTTACTTTACTTCCAGAGAGAAAGGAAACAGCATCCTCAAGCCATAACTTTTTTAGATTATGTCGAGACGTCAATTTTGTAGCGTTTGATTATGTTGCATTTGCAGATCAAGATGATAATTGGCTACCAAATAGATTGGTGAGGGCCGTGATAAAGCTGAAAGAAACGAATTGTGAGGGATATTCGAGTAATGTCATTGCAACGTGGGAGTCGACTGGCAAAACCAGCCTCATTGATAAGGCGCAACCACAGGTAGCGTGGGATTTTTTGTTTGAATCTCCAGGGCCGGGTTGTACTTTTGTATTTACACAAGCATTGGCACTAGAGCTACAGTTATTTTTAGAAAAAAATAAAATAATAACATCGCGCATTAATTCTCACGATTGGTTTGTTTATGCCTACGCACGAACAAAAGGTTATAAGTGGCACATCGATTCACAGGCAACCGTTTTATATCGACAGCATGATCACAATGTGTTTGGTGCCAATCGGGGGTTGAGGGCGTGGATACAACGATGGGAAGCGATTAAAGATCAATCGTGGATAACACAGATTAGTTATATTATAGAGGCTTTAGACCTCAATGAGGCACCTTTCGTGAAGAGATGGTATCCTTTTAGCCGGCGAGGTTTTTTGTACTTGGCGAGCCATGCCCGCCAGTGTCGGCGGCGGCGGCGAGATAAGATTTTATTTTCTGTGATTTCACTTTATTGGGCTATCAGAGGTAAAAGTTAATATGAACTAAGGTATGGGGTGAACAAATAGTTTTTCTGGAACATACGGAGAAGTCGAAGTTGTAGTATAATAGGATGGTTATGTATAGGCGTAGAACTCTATCTCAATTGGCGAACTAACGGAGGGTTGGGATGTCAAAGTCGGGGTGGGTTGTAAGTGGGTCGTGTTATTGACTGTAGAGTTTTCAATACTTTGAATATGTTTTAAGTCTAAAACGAAATGAGGGTTAGCAATGAACAATTATAGAAGCAAATTTTCCATAAACAGCCTGATGGGTCTGTTTTTATTGATGCTAGTAAACGGAAGTGTACAAGCCGACTATGAGGTGTTTTCACAGGGAGCATACATCAAGGTAAATGCAGCTGATGCAGGGAATGAGTTTGGTCGCTCAGTTGCGGCGTCAGGAAATACGATGGTTGTAGGAACGCCAAGCGAATACCAGAACCGAGGTGCAATTTATATTTTCACGACGACGGACGATGGTGTTACTTGGACACAGCGTGCGCATTTTACAGGAAATGCAGCCATCGGAGATCAGTTCGGTATGTCGGTTGCTATTTCTGAAGATGAATCAACCGTTATTGCTGGTGCGCCTGGGCACAATGGGGAGAAAGGCGCCGTATATACATATGAGCTTAATGGTGGCACATGGAATAATGCAGTGCTAAGCCATACTTTCAATGGCGTGGGAGCAGGAGACCGGTTTGGTTGGTCGGTTGGCCTTTCTGATGACGCAGCAATTATAGGGGCTCCAAGTGTAAATACAAGCGCGGGAGCAGCATATGCTTTCATACAAAATGCAAATAATGTTTGGAGTACGGGTAGTGTTTTGAAAACAGGCGCTACCGGTGACAATCTGGGTTCGTCCGTTGCAATATTGAATGGGGTGGTTGCTGTGGGTGCTTACGGTGCAAACAGCGAAGCAGGGGCCGTTTATATTTTTACACAAGATGTGAATGCCTTTTTTCCTGATACAAGCTTTCCTGCCCCGTCCATTGCGGCAGGTGATTGGTTTGGCGCATCCGTGGCTGTTTCAAGTGGCTCAGTAGTCGTGGGTGCACCTAGGACATCAGGTAAGCAAGGAGCTGCTTATGTATTCACAAATGCGACAGGTGGCGGTTGGACACAGGAGAACCTAATTGCATCAGCCACGATGGCGAATGATTTTTTTGGTACGAGCGTGGCGCTGAATGGCAGTGTTATTGTTGTAGGCTCTCCGGGTTCAAATAGGCATGCTGGCGCAGCTTATGTGTTTAAGAACGCGGGTAATGGCTGGCAAGCAAAAATAGCGAGGGCTTCTAGCAGGGACTCCTATGATTTTTTCGGTCATACGGTTGCTGTGACGATAGATGAGAGTATTTTAGTAGGTGCGTACGGTGAAGCAAGTAGTGGCGTTCCAACTGATGATTCTAAAAATCATGCTGGCGCAGTATATACTTTTCAGTCAGAGTTCGTTCCTGAGATTCCTGGTGATGAAAACGCGGATGGCGGGGTGACGATTTCAGATGTGATTGCGATCATTAATCTTGTATTGAGCGGTAGTGCGCCTGTCAATGGTTCAGATTGTTCTTTAGATGACACCATGACAATTGATGATGTTGTTTGTGCGATCAGTGCAACTTTGCAGTAATTCAGAGAGCACAAGCTGGCTTTGCTGGCAAGATGGGTTTAAACTTTTTTGTTGAGTAGATCCGCGGGGATGAAGGAATAGATGTGGATGCCTAGTTTGACCATAACAGGGCGGTCAAAACAAATATGAAACACCTGATTCTTGATATACAGACGCAGTTTATCCATATTATTGCCTACAATAATACGTCTTCAAAAAAGATTGAATTGCCGCATGGTTTTGATGGCCGCCAGAGCCTTTTTGATGACAAGACCCTGAATGGCAAATTATTACGTAAAGCCCAAAACAACTTAAGCGAGCGAGATAAAACGATTGTTTTTATTGATGCCCAATGCGGATTGCCTGCTTATTGGTTAACCCGTTTAATCACCACCTTAGCAGCAAGTGAAACGGCAGTGGTTTGTTCTGCTTTAAGCACTTATATTTTTCAGTTAAGCCCACTAGCTATCAACACACGATTTGAAGGTTCGCCAGAACAGCTAGATCAGCTGATTTATCACCTACAGCCAGCACACACTTGGTTTGAGACGGAACAAATTAATCAGGCCTGTTTTGCGGTTAACAGACAGGCATTTGCTGGCGCGTTTGCCCGCCTGTTGGAGATGCCATCTGTGCTACCGGCGATTGCGTGTAATCACTTGTTGGTACAACAAGTAAACCCAGACACGATACTCGAGGCTAGCAATCTGCCTGAGATTGGTGATCAAAACCCACTGGCAGCACACCCACTTGCAGCCTTACAATATCAGCTTGCTTCTCAAGCTGCAGCACCACCGATGTTGCCAGGTTGGCTTCAATTAGATGATAAGCCCGTGGTATTGCATACCTGCACCGATTGGGGTGGCGGGATGGATAAGTGGGTAAATGACTTTTGTGATGTGGAAGATCAATACCACCATCTCATATTGCTAAGCCAAGGTGAGTTTTTTAGACAGCGGTATGGGGAGCAATTTTCACTGAGATTGGGCGGCACTCAGGGCCTTGAAATCGCACATTTTGACTTGTCTATTCCAATTGCATCGACCACAATAAAACATAGTGAATACCAACGATTGCTTGATGATATTATTCGGCGATATGGTGTGCAAGGTGTATTTGTATCCACATTAATTGGGCATAGTATGGATTGCTTACGCACGGGATTACCGACGATTCGCATCTTTCATGATTATTTTCCGGACTGGCCTGCATTGCCCGCTTTATTAGATACAGATGAACTTGATTTGCAACAAGCTTTAGCGCAAAGTGCGGAAGGATTACTTGGTGAAATCAGTCCGCTGGTATTTGCAGGCTGGCAACAGGCGCTGACACAGGCTTATGTACAAGATAATGTGAAACTGGTTGCGCCGGATCAATCAGTGATTGAGAACCTACAAAAGATATCGACAGATAAAGCTTATCAATCGATCACTGTTATTCCGCATGGCATTCCTTTATTCCCACCCGTTGAGCATCAACAAAATAATTTACGATTTACGATTCTGCTGCCAGGCAAAATGGCGGCGGGAAAAGGCGAAGCATTACTTGTGGCTTGTTTGCCCGAATTAACCGAATATCGCGTGATTTTGTTAGGCGCTGGTGATAAGCATGATGATTATAGTGGCTATCCTAATGTTGAAGTAGTCGCAGATTATCAAGCGGATACCTTGCCAGCGTTATTACAATATTACCAACCCGATGTGGCGATGATATTATCCACTGCGTCGGAAACCTTTAGTTATACCTTGTCTGAGATGATGCAAGCGGCCATTCCTGTGGTTGCAACTGCACGAGGCGCATTGAAACAGCGAATTAAACATACAGAAACAGGCTTTATTGTTGAGCCAAAAGCAGAGTTGGTCTTGAGTTTAATAACCGATCGAATACAACATCCTGAAAAATTGGCCGAGGTGAGAGAGCATTTACGAACAACACCACAGCGAAGTGTGCAGGAAGCCGTTTCTCAGTATCGTGATATGTGGAATGGGCTTCTTGAACAGAGAGTGACGTATTCAGTAACAGAAACCGATGAGCGATATGCCGTGCAAATAGCGCAGCAGGCGCTTAATTTTAAACACGCATTAAGTCAGCAACAAATTCAACTTGAAGAACAGGCTTCTATTATCACGGAGCGAACAAATTGGGCTCAGAATATACAAAAGGAAAAAGAAGCAGGAGAAGCTGTATATGAACAACGAGAGACAGAATATGAACAACGAATAAGCCATGATAAAGCGATTCATGAGGAACAAGTCGCTAAGCGCGAGCAAGAACTAAGCTTAATTTATAATAGCCATTCATGGAAAATAACGGCGCCATTACGAATGACAAAAAAGACCCTGTCAGCTTGGCGACATAAGTTAGATTTTAATGTGACCAAAATGAAAACCTATCCCCGCCGAGTTATAAATAGTTTAACAAGCAGAGGCGTGAAAGGAACGGTTGCGATTATTTATCACAAACTTACTCATCTGACCAGCCAATCAGAGGGAGTGCAAGAGGCTGTTTTAGTGGATATCTTCACGCCGTTTACGATTACAACGCATGATCAGCCTCGGATCTCGATTATTATTCCAGTTTATAATCAGTTTTTACATACTTATAACTGTCTTGCCTCGCTTGCCGCACTGGAATCGGAACAGGCAATTGAAATCATTGTAATCGATGATTGTTCTACAGATGAAACATCAGATAAAATACAGATGATTGAAGGCATTCGTTATCATCGGCAGTTAGAAAATGGCGGGTTTATCGTGTCTTGTAATCAAGGTGCGGTACTGGCGAAAGGCGAGTATTTATTATTTTTGAATAATGACACTTTAGTGCAGTCAGATTGGTTAGATAGTTTATTGAATGTATTTAGTGAGTATCCTGATGCAGGGTTGGTGGGCAGCAAATTAGTGTATCCCGATGGCACCTTACAAGAAGCGGGGGGGGTTATTTTTTCAGATGCTTCTGGCTGGAATGTAGGGCGAGGGGGAAATCCTGCAGCAGCTGAATATAATTTTGTGCGTGAGGTTGATTATTGTAGTGGCGCCAGCATTATTATTCGCCAGACTTTATTTGAACAGTTAGGCCGGTTTGATACACACTATAAACCTGCTTACTATGAAGATACAGATTTAGCTTTTGCAGTGCGAGCGGTAGGGGAAAAGGTGTATTATCAACCAAAATCCGTTGTGATACATTTTGAAGGTATTACATCAGGCACAGATATTGCCTCGGGTATTAAACGCTATCAAGTCGTTAACCAAGAGAAATTTTTGGTTAAATGGCAGCAAGCGTTAGCACAGCAGCCCAAGCCCAAGCTTGGAATTGAACAAGCGCGGCTACATGGAAAGACGAAGCGAGTATTGATTTATGATGCCTGTGTGCCTACGCCAGATCAAGATTCAGGCTCTTTACGAATGGTCAATTTGATTCAGATCTTGCAACAATTAGATTATCACGTTGTTTTTATGGCAGAGAACCTTCCGTTCACAGCAAACTATACCCCCGCACTGCAGCAAATGGGTGTTGAGTGTTTGTATCAGCCCGACATCACCTCCCCCATTGACTACTTTCAAGAAAAAGGTCAGCACTTGGATGCCATCATTGTCAGCCGTTATTATATTGCGGCACCGGTGATGAAGATGATTCGTCAATATTGCCCAAATGCAACCTTGATTTTTGATACGGTTGATTTGCATTATTTACGGGAACAGCGGTTGGCGGAGTTTGAGGGTAGCAATAAGTTAGCAGCCGTCGCTGAAAAAACAAGAATAAAAGAACTTGCGGTTATCGAGCAGGCTGATGTTACCTTGGTAGTGTCTCCATTTGAGCAAGACTTCCTGAAAATAGAGGCGGCAAATTCGCGCGTTGAGATTGTATCGAATATTCACACGATTTATGGCCGTAGGAAAGGCTATGCACAGCGGCAGGATATTATGTTTGTAGGCGGTTATCAGCATACACCTAATGTGGATGCAATCACTTGGTTTGCCGAGCAAGTTTTCCCTTTGATTAGGCAAGAGCAGGATATCAAATTACATATTATTGGCAGTAAAGCACCGAAGGAAGTGAAAGCGTTAGGAGAGATTGAAGGGATTATATTCCATGGTTTTGTAGAAGATATTGAACCTTTTATGGATGATTGCCGTATTGCCGTTGCGCCGCTTCGCTATGGTGCAGGCGTAAAAGGCAAGGTCAATATGAGCATGAGTTATGGTCAGCCAGTGGTGGCCACCGCGATTGCCGCGGAAGGGATGAACCTTGAGAATGGACATGACATTTTAACCGCAGAGACCGAAGCTGAATTTGCCCAAGCGGTGATTAGGCTGTACAACGATAGCCAGCTATGGCAACAGCTTTCGGATAATGGATTAGAAAACGTAGCACAATGGTTTTCGTTTGATGCCGCTAAGGCAGCGCTTAAAGTTGTATTGGGAAACAAATAAGCCAACTGATTTGTCAGTGACGAGTTATTGATGTGGAATAATATTTACGGGTAAAGCGGGAGATTTTCTTTGCGCCAGTTTAATTATGTTAACTTTTAAGAAATGGTATCCTGATGTTGATGAAGATGGTACAACACTTTTTTGCACGCTTAT
>DBOG01000064.1 GCA_002299915.1 Proteobacteria bacterium UBA652
CACTTCGTTGTTGAATCTAAGCTTTATTTTTTCTGTGCCAGCATACGCCTATTAATTTCCTCAATAATAAACTGCCTGTAACAAATGCAATAGCGAGAAAAAACAAGAACGCAATTGCTTCAATACTGCCACCATTCGTATGTACTTCACCGCTCAAAATAAGGGCGGTTGAGGCAACAAATAAAATCAGCATCGCAATATAGGCGAATAGCTTAAGTTTCTTCAACACAAGCGCACTATTAATGTTTTACCACTCGCCTGCCTCAGCGCTTTTTGCCAGTGGGTTTTATTTTTTCCACCACTTCCAGCACCAATTGATGATAGAAATCGCCATCTCCTGAATCCGCCATTGCGTGCCTCTGCCGTCACCGTGTTTGCTGCGATCAACGTCATCGTAAGTAATAAAGCATATGTCTTACCTTTCTTTATTTTATTAATTCCGTATTTTTTGAATCAATTGCCAAACTACCAAAGCTAACGCACCTGCCACCAGCCCAGTGATCAGATAAATCATTGGACCCGTGAAAAATTTGAACACACCCCCTAGCGGTAGCTGATACATGGCATGTTCTGCATGATGCACCCATGTATGAGAATTCGGGATCCCATGCACGAGAATACCGCCCCCTACCAAAAACATGGCAGCGGTACCCACCACTGAGAGTAATTTCATGAGCAATGGTGCAAACCATAAGATGCCGCGACCTAGCCAACGCTTAAATTTTCCCCATACATTCTGCGCGGTTGATTGCAATAAGGCCAAGCCGCCATCATCCAACTTCACAATACCTGCCACGAGACCATATACGCCTACCGTCATCATTATCGCAATCGCACAGACCACGGCAACTTGCGTCATAAATACAGCATCTTTCACTGTGCCCAAGGAAATGACAATAATTTCAGCCGAGAGTACAAAATCCGTACGAATTGCACCTGTTATTTTTTCTTTTTCCAATGCCACCATGTCAACATCAGGCGATGCTATCGCGGCCGTCAGCGCCTGATGATGTTCCTCGTTATCGTGATGTAGAAATTTATGGGCTAGCTTTTCCACCCCTTCAAAACAGAGATAAAGCCCGCCTAACATGAGCAATGGCGTGATAAGCCAGGGGATAAAGGCACTGATCGCAAGCGCTGCGGGCACCAGAATCAACTTGTTCTTAAATGAGCCTTTGGCGACCGCCCACACAACGGGTAATTCTCGTTTTGCACTGACGCCCGATACTTGTTCCGCATTGAGCGCTAAATCATCACCGAGCACACCTGCTGTTTTCTTAACCGCTATTTTTGTCATCACCGATACATCATCTAAGATCAGTGCAATATCATCGAGTAAAGCAAGCAAACTCCCTGCAGCCATACATTATCTCCCTATTCTTATTTTTTTAATTGTGCCACATCCCGCACCGCGCCTTTTGATGCCGAGGTTGTTAATGCCGCATACGCTTGTAACGCCAAACTCACTTGGCGTTCACGATTCACAGGTTGCCACGCTTTATCATCACGCGCTTCCATCGCAATCCGGCGGGAAGCGAGTTCTTCATCCGTCACTTCCATATTGATGGTGCGATTTGGGATGTCGATAATAATCGTATCACCTTCTTCAACCAGACCGATGTTGCCACCCTCCGCCGCTTCTGGTGAGGCATGGCCAATCGATAAACCAGACGTACCGCCTGAGAATCTTCCATCCGTCAGCAAAGCACATTCTTTGCCTAAGCCTTTCGATTTCAAATAACTAGTGGGATAGAGCATTTCTTGCATACCCGGGCCGCCTCTTGGGCCTTCGTATCGAATTATCACCACATCGCCTGCGACGATTTGCTCCGTCAGAATCGCGGTCACTGAATCTTCTTGTGCTTCAAAAATACGGGCGCGGCCGGTAAATTTAAGGATTGACTCATCCACACCGGCTGTTTTAACAATACAGCCTTGCTCCGCCAAATTACCGAACAATACTGCCAAACCACCATCTTGGCTGTAGGCATGTGCAATATCACGGATGCAGCCGCCTTCACGATCCGTGTCCAAACTGGGCCAGCGCGTAGATTGGCTAAACGCCGTTTGGGTTGGGATCCCCGCAGGGCCGGCTAAATAGCGCTGTTTGGCTGCTGAATTATCAGTGCGTTGAATATCCCATTGTGCCAACGTTTCTGCCATTGTCGGTTCAGTCACCGTCGCCACATCGGTATGCAATAATCCACCTGCTGCTAACTCACCCAAAATGCCCATCACTCCCCCTGCGCGATGTACATCTTCCATATGATACAAAGCAGTCGCAGGCGCAACTTTACATAGATTGGGGATTTTACGAGACATGCGATCAACATCCTTCATCGTGAAATCAACCTCGCCTTCGTGCGCTGCTGCCAATAGATGTAATACGGTATTGGTCGAACCACCCATCGCAATATCTAGTGCAATCGCATTTTCAAAGGCTTTTTTAGTCGCAATACTACGCGGTAAAGCACTTTCATCATCTTGTTCATAATAACGCTTGGCCAAACCGACAATTTTGCGGCCCGCTTCTAAAAATAATTCTTCCCGATCCGCATGGGTCGCCAATAATGAACCGTTACCCGGCAATGATAATCCCAATGCTTCGGTCAAACAATTCATCGAATTCGCCGTAAACATGCCTGAACAAGACCCGCAGGTCGGACACGCCGAACGCTCCACCTGCGCCACCTCTTCATCGCTCACACTATCATCTGCCGCCTGCACCATCGCATCGACCAAATCGAGCTTCAGATCTTTGCCCGCTAATTTAGTTTTACCCGCTTCCATTGGGCCACCCGATACAAAAACCACCGGAATATTCAAGCGCAATGCCGCCATCAGCATACCTGGCGTGATCTTATCGCAATTTGAAATACACACAATTGCATCCGCACAATGCGCATTCACCATATATTCCACTGAATCGGCAATAATATCGCGCGAAGGCAAGCTATACAGCATGCCGCCATGTCCCATTGCAATCCCATCATCCACCGCAATGGTATTAAATTCTTTCGCCACCCCGCCCGCCTTCTCGATTTCGCGCGCCACCAGCTGCCCCATATCTTTCAAATGCACATGGCCCGGCACAAATTGGGTAAAGGAATTCGAAATTGCAATAATCGGCTTATTAAAATCATCATCCGTCATTCCCGTGGCGCGCCATAGTGCACGTGCGCCCGCCATATTGCGACCGTGGGTGGTGGTTCTTGAACGATATTCTGGCATGGTTTTCTCCGACTAAATTTTTCTTCAGCATCTACTGATATAATGAACCTCAATTTTACCACAGGAAGCACAGGCAAAAAGATGTCCAGTCAAACAACCACCCTGAATATCAAGACCACAACCGACTGGTTTCGTGAAGCTGCGCCCTATATTCATGCACATCGTGGCAAAACCTTTGTGCTTGCGCTTGATAGTGATGCCATTGCCTCTCCCAATTTCACCAAGCTGATCCACGATATTGCCTTGCTCAACAGCTTAGGCATTAAACTCGTCATCACCTTTGGCGCCCGCCAACACATTGCCGCTGCCTGTGAAGCCGCAAGCATTACCGCGCAATATCATCAAGGCTTACGGATCACCGATGATGCCAGCCTCGCGATTGCGATTAATGTGATTGGCACCTTAAAAACCCATATCCAAGCCCAATTTTCCTTTGGCTTACCGAATACCCCAATGAGCGATGCCAAAATCCGTTGCACCAGCGGCAACTTTATTACTGCCCAACCAATAGGCATCAAAGATGGCGTCGATTTCCAGCATACCGGCAAAGTCCGCAAAGTTGATGTGGAAGGAATTCAAGCGCAATTGGCGCAAGATAATATCGTCTTGCTCGCACCCTTAGGCTATTCGGCGACAGGTGATATATTCAACCTTTCTGCAGAAACAGTCGCCACCGAAGTAGCGAGTGACATGAGCGCAGACAAGCTTATGTTCATTGGTGACGTTGCAGACGATCTACCACGCGAACTAACTAAACAACAAGCCAAAGAAAGTCTAGAAAGAGAAAGTAATCACTTACTCCAATCTGCTATAACAGCATGTGAAGCAGGCGTAAATCGGATCCACTTAATTAATCGCAAACTTGATGGTGCGCTGTTGCAAGAGCTCTTCAGCCATGATGGCGTCGGCATTCTAATCTCAAAAAAGCCCTTTGAAAATACCCGGTCGGCCACTGTGCAGGATGTGGGCGGTATTTTAGAATTGATTGCGCCATTAGAAGCGAACGGTACTTTAGTGCATCGTTCGCATGAGCGGTTAGCATCTGAAATTGAATTTTTCACCGTCATGGAGCGCGATAACAGTATTGTTGCTTGCGCCGCCCTCTATCAATATCCCAATAGTGACACTGCCGAGCTCGCTTGCCTCGCCGTTGATCCCGCCTATCGAAGCGCAGGGCGTGGTCAGTATTTATTTGATCTAATTGAAAACCAAGTCCGCGATGCCAAGCTAAGCAAACTCTGTGTACTCACCACGCAAACTGCCCACTGGTTTCGTGAGCAAGGCTTCCAAGCCGCAGAGATTGATGATTTACCCATGGCGCGTCAAAGCCTATATAACAACCAGCGCAATGCCAAGGTCTTCATCAAAACGCTTTAATACTTGCTTGTTAATCCCCTCCAAACACATTATCCTATTACATCCTCGTGCCAATAGGCATGCGGCAATATTTAACTTTAAGGAATAAAACATGCCAACAATTACCGTTGATAGCAATCCAAGCGATGCACTTTTAGAGCAAATGGGCGTGGCTAGCTGGCCAACATGGGAAAAAGAAGTGTCTGTCTTCCCTTGGGATTTCACAACAACAGAAACCGCTTTCATCTTAGATGGTGAATGTGAAATGACACCAGAAGATGGCAGCGCATCAACCACCTTCAAAGCAGGCGATTTAGTTGTATTTCCACTAGGCTGGAAAGGCACTTGGGAAGTGAAAAAAGCATTAAGAAAACACTACCAACATAGCTAAACTATACGATTTTAGGGGCGGGCATTTTGCCCGCCCCTAAAAATTAAACTGGCTGGGCCCTTATGATTGACTGCCTTGATTGTTTTAGACGCCACCCTTTTTGTTTGCCCGAAACCGCCCATCGGTCACAATTAATTGATCACTTGTATCTCTTCTAATGCCATTCCAGGCGTCAGCCGTAAATGAAAAGGTTCCCTCAAGATGAGTGCCTGTTTGATTTGTTTCTGTAAAATCAAAGTTGTCCGGCAATTTCCATGCTTTAGCTTCATTTTCTTGTTTTAACTCGATAAAACCGTATCGAATTTTGGCGGGATTGTTATCTTTATCGTTTTGAATGATCAAATTAAACTCATATTCATCAACACCAGTCTTATTGTCAGCAGTGCTCAGATAGGTTTGCTCACCCGCCCTGAAATTGATCACTTGTAAAGAGCTGGAAAATTCCTTCCCGTTTATGGTGGCTGTTAGAAACGAGCTATCTCCACTTGAATTGTTTTTTGTTGCCGTATCATCACCATTACAGCCAGATAATAGAAAGAGAAATGCGAAAATTAAATGAAAACGTTTGATTTTCATCTTTAGCTCCTTTAGAGATTACTTAATTAATATAATTATAGCATAAACACAAGCTAAAACCCCACCTATTTTCAATGGCTTTACTAAACCAAGCGGCCGCCCCGCCCTTTATCGGACTCAATCCGCGCCTTATATTCCGGAAATAAAATTGGCGCTAATTCATGCAAGGCGAGCTGATACACTTCGCGTTTGAAGAAGACGATTTCTTGCGCGGGCTGCCAATAATCGACCCAGCGCCAGCTTTCAAATTCTGGCGGCGATTGGCAATCAAGTCGTACATCTGCTTCTTCGCCCTTAAACCGCATTAAGAACCAATGTTGTTTTTGGCCAATGCACACAGGGTCATTGCCACTACGGATATATTGTTTGGGCAGGCGATAGCGCAGCCAATCAGAAGTGACCCCTAATATTTCGACATGTTTCGGCTCCAATCCCACCTCTTCACCCAGCTCGCGATACATCGCTTGCTCAGGCGTTTCATCTGGCTCTACGCCGCCTTGTGGAAATTGCCACGAATTATGCTGACGACGTTGCGCCCATAGCACTTGATCCTGTGCATTACACAGAATAATCCCTACATTGGCTCGGTAGCCTTCTTTGTCAATCACTGTCCTATTCTCATAACCTTAAATTTAAGCTATTTAAGGCATAAAATTCATCAATGATTCCTAGATTAGACAATACGCCGAACGAATGCAATGATTTTCCCTTACAATGTCATTTTATCTTTGGGATTGATAACATGGCACTGGCCATTTTTGATTTAGACAATACACTGCTGGCAGGCGATAGTGATTATCTGTGGGGGCAATATTTGGTGGAAAATGACTTGGTGAATGTTGAATTCCACGCAGCTGAAAATCAACGATTCTATGATGAATACCTAGCAGGCGAGATGGATATCACCGCTTTTCTCACTTTTCAATTCAAACCGTTTGCCGATAACACGATGGCGGATTTACAACACTGGCGTGCAGATTATTTACAGCAACTGATTGAACCGATTATTTTGCCTGTGGGTGAAGCGCGAATTGCGATGCACCGTGAACAAGGTGATACCTTATTAATTATTACTGCCACCAATAGCTTTATCACTGCGCCGATTGCTGAACGCTTAGGTATTCCAAACCTAATCGCGACAGAAGCGGCAATAAAGGATGGGGAATACACTGGAGGTATTGCAGGCGTGCCATCTTACCAGTCTGGAAAAGTCACGCGCTTGATAGATTGGCTCGCTGATCGTGACCTAGATCTGGAGCATAGTACGTTTTATAGTGATTCACATAATGATTTACCACTGCTTGAGTTGGTTAGCAATCCAATTGTGGTGGATGCGGATGATAAGCTGCTTGATGTTGCCAAACAACGTGGCTGGCAAAGTATTAGCTTTCGCTAAAAGCCCTCTCCAGTGGGAGAGGGTTGGGTGAGGGATGCATAAAGTTGTTTTCTCATTCTCCCCTCCCAAACCCTCCCCAGCAGGGGAGGGCTAATGGTATAATGGTTGGCTTAACATCAATTTTTTAGGCTAAAATCATGGAATGGGAAGTTGTTATCGGGCTAGAGATCCATGCCCAACTCGCCACCAAATCAAAAATATTCTCTGGTGCGTCCACCCAATATGGGGCGCAACCGAATACCCAAGCCTGCGCTGTTGATCTTGGCTTTCCAGGTGTGTTGCCCGTCTTAAATCAAGAAGCCGTTAAAATGGCGATTAAATTTGGCCTGGCTGTGGGTGCAGAACTAACACCTCGCTCTGTATTTGAACGCAAAAATTACTTCTACCCGGATTTGCCCAAAGGCTATCAAATTAGTCAGTTTGAATTGCCCGTTGTAGGAAAAGGCGAGCTCACCATTGAACTAGAAGATGGCACCGAAAAAGTGATAGGCATCACTCGCGCCCACCTGGAAGAAGATGCAGGTAAATCAATGCATGGTAATTTTGGAGGCCACACAGGTGTCGATCTTAATCGGGCAGGCACACCCTTGCTCGAAATTGTATCTGAACCGGATATGAGCTCGGCCAAAGAAGCGGTTGCGTATATGAAAAAAATTCATGCACTTGTGCGCTACATCGACATTTGCGATGGCAATATGCAGGAAGGCTCTTTCCGTTGCGACGCCAATGTGTCTGTGCGTTCGATGGGCCAAAAAGAACTCGGTACGCGTGCGGAACTGAAAAACATTAACTCCTTCCGCAATGTGGAGCGTGGCATCAATGTCGAAGTTGAACGCCAAATTGAGTTGTTAGAAGAGGGTGGTACGGTCGTTCAAGAAACGCGCTTATATGACGCCGATAAAAATGAAACTCGCTCAATGCGCAGCAAAGAAGAAGCGAATGATTATCGTTATTTTCCCGATCCCGATCTATTGCCTTTAGTGTTAGAAGAAAGCATGATCGAGTCTATTCGCCGCAGCTTACCAGAACTTCCCAATGCTAAGCGCGATCGTTTTGTGCAAGAATTTAAGCTGTCTGACTATGATGCGACAGTGCTCACCAGCACCCGTGAACTCGCTGATTATTATGAATCTGCGCTCAAACAAGCTAAACCCAGCGATCCCAAACTCTGTGCTAACTGGGTAACGGGCACGCTGTCTGCCGCACTAAATAAAGCAGACTTGGATATTACAGAATCACCTGTAGATGCTGCAAAATTTGCCGGTCTATTAAGCCGTATTGGCGACAATACAATTTCTGGCAACATTGCCAAAAAAGTATTTGAAGCCTTATGGCATGGCGAAGGTGATTCGGCTGATACGATTATTGAAGCCCAAGGCCTAAAGCAGGTTACTGACGCTGGCGCAATTGAAGCAATCGTGGATGAAGTCATCGCTAAATGTCCTGATCAAGTGGCAGATTACCGCGGCGGGAAAGAGCAAATTATAGGCTTTTTAGTTGGCCAAGTTATGCAAGCCTCTAAAGGCAAAGCCAATCCTGCGCAGGTGAATGAAGTCTTACGGAAGAAACTGACGAGTTAAAAAACCGTTCGTCCTGAGCCTGTCGAAGGAAGGATTGTTCTCATATACAAAAAAGCCGCTTCCCAAAAAGAAAAGCGGCTTTTTTTAGCTTTTAAGCCTTTAACTTAGGCTCATTCAGGCATTAACTACCGCCAATCAGACCCGCCACTTTACCTGACAACCAACCAAATAAAGCACCGACGATGATTGATAAAGAAATCACTAAAACAGGATTAGAGAAATCCATATTTAAGGTGTTTCCTGCTGCTGATAAATCTTCGCCTGCATGAATTGCATACGCTGCCGTTGCTGCAAAACCATATACTGCTGATGGAATCACCGATAATGCAGGAATTGAAGCCGCCATCACTAAAACGAATACCGCCAACCCAACCCAAACAGCAGCATTCACTGGTAATGATGCGCCGCCTAGGCCTACTTTAGTAATCAAAGCAAATGCAATTCCCGCCATGATTGAACCGAAAATACCACATACAATAGTATTTTTTAATGCCGCGCCATCACCACCATTATGGAAGAATGAACCCCATGCAATAAAGATACCCCAAATAACAACAAAACCGGCCAAGGGACTCAATGCAAGCCAAGTTGCAACACCACCTAAACCACCAATACTTAACGCTAATGGAAACATAATTTTCTCTCTCTAAAAATTAAAATGAAGCTGCTCTGCCTTTGTTATTAATTATTTTTATAATCAACTTTAATAACACAAACAAATCAACGAAAAACCACAATGAAATACACCTGTTTTTAACGTATTTCACGATACTAATAGAGCATACTTCGATCGCCATAGCAACCCATTCAGCACCGTTTACTAAGAGACAATCAGAAACATCTTATAAAAACAACCACTAAAGACCGTCTTTTAATAGTCAAGATCAAAAAAGCCACCTAACCCTTTCGGAATAGGTGGCTTCTCCTTGTGTGTTTTTCTTAGCTTAATCTCGCAAATTAAGTACATCCTGCATATCAAACATGCCCGAAGCTTGTGCCATCAGCCAGCTTGATGCCCGTATCGCCCCCAAAGCAAAGGTCATACGGCTAGAGGCTTTATGGGTAATCTCAACCCGCTCCCCTTCGGAAGCGAACATCACCGTGTGCTCACCCACAATATCGCCCGCTCGTACGGTCGCGAACCCAATTGTATTCCGATCTCGCTCGCCCGTTCGACCTTCTCGCCCATAAACCGCGCAAGTTTTTAGATCGCGCCCCAACGTATCCGCAACCACTTCACCCATTCGCAAAGCAGTACCCGATGGTGCATCCACTTTATGGCGATGATGCGCCTCGGTAATTTCAATGTCCACCTCATCACCTAACACCTGCGCTGCAATTTCAAGCAATTTAAACGTTAAGTTAACACCCACACTCATATTCGGTGCTAACACCATCGCAAGTTGCGCCGATGCCGCGGTTAGTGTGTCTTTCTGGTCTTCACTAAACCCCGTCGTCCCAATCACCAACCGGCATTGATTGGCAACACAATGCGGCAGCACCGCCATCGTCACTTCCGGTAAGGTAAAATCAATCAACACATCAGAATCAACTGTTGCAGCCGCCACATCCGATGTGATCACTACGCCTAATTTTCCCACGCCAGCCAACTCACCGGCATCCGCGCCCAATAAACTAGAATCGGCTCGATCGATGGCCGCGCTTAGCGCTAAGCCATCCGTCTGTTCCACTGCCTGAATTAAGCAGCGCCCCATGCGACCTGCCGCGCCATTGATTGCGATACGTGTTGTCATTTCTCATCCTCAGAAAAGGGGTTACCTTAAAATCACGTCATCCTCGCACAGGCGGGAATGACAAATTATTATTTATCCACAACCATTAAAATAATGGATTTTTCGTGAGAGCAAGGCAGTTTCGCACGGAAAACCGCAGTGTACGATAGTACATGAGGATTTGAGTACGAAACTAACACTGCTATCGCGGAAAAGACATATTTTAATCGAAGAACTTTTTGACGTTGTCTAGCCATGAACTATGCTGCGGGCTATGTTTGCTATTGCCCTGCACCATGCCGCCAAACTCCTGCAATAACTTTTTCTGTTGCTTAGTCAGTTTCACCGGTGTTTCTAATGTTACCTGGCAAATCAAATCACCTGTCCGCTGGCTACGCACTGATTTTACACCTTTCCCTTTCAAACGAAACTGTTGATTGGTTTGGGTGCCATCTGGGATCTTTAGACTTGCCTTGCCATTTAAGGTCGGCACTTCTAACTCACCACCTAAGCTAGCAGTAACAAAATCTAGCGGCACATCACAATAAAGCGTATTACCATCACGGGTAAACACATCATGCGGCAACACTTGCACTTCCACATAGAGATCACCCGCTTCTGCGCCTTTTGAGCCTGCTTCGCCTTCGCCTGATAAGCGAATACGATCGCCGGTATCGACTCCCGGTGGCACTTTCACTGATAAGGTTTTATGTTCTTGAATTTGGCCTTCGCCATGACAATCATCACAGGGATCGTTGATCATTTGACCCGAGCCCTGACAATGTGGACAAGGTTGCTGCACTGAAAAGAAACCTTGCTGCATGCGCACTTGGCCATGGCCGGCACAGGTTGTACAAGTAACCGGTTTGGTGCCTTTTTTAGCGCCCGAACCATCACAAGTTTTGCAATTTACTGCCGTTGGAATACGGATTTTTGAAGTGGTGCCTTCAATCGCTTCTTCTAGGCTTAAATCTAAGTGGTAACGCAAATCTGCACCGCGATAATTTTGCTGCCGACCACCGCCACTGCCAAAAATATCATTAAACATATCGCCGAATCCGCCGCCACCAAATCCACCTTGCCCGCCACCCGCGCTTTGATCAACGCCCGCATGGCCAAATTGATCATAAGCCGTCCGTTTTTGGCTATCGGATAGGATCTCATAAGCCTCTTTTGCCTCTTTGAAATGCGCTTCCGCATCGGCATTATCAGGATTTCGATCAGGGTGATACTTCATCGCCATCCGTCGGTACGACTTCTTGATTTCTGTCTCAGTCGCCGTGCGTGATATGCTCAGCGTTTCATAATAACAGGTTTTTTCCATATGCTATTTCCAACTATTTAAACGTAACAAGGCAGGCGTAAGAAATCCTACGCCTGCCTTGTTGGTTGATTAAAAGTAAGCTTTACTTAGAATCGCTTTCATCGACTTCTTCAAACTCAGCATCGACCACATCATCATCTGCCGATTCTGCGCCTTCTCCAGCATCATCCGCTGCATCGGTAACATCTTCACCTTGCGCCGCAGCTTGCTCTGCCATTTTAGAAGCAGCTTCTGTCAACGCTTCCGTTTTCGCTTCAATATCGGCTTTATCTTCGCCTTTCACCGCTTCTTGTAAGGCTTCAATCGCTTCATCAATTGTCACTTTTTCAGCAGCGTCTAATTTGTCACCCAAATCTTCCATTGCTTTCTCGGTGCTATGAATCAAGCCATCTGCAGTATTACGCACCGTGACCAACTCATGGAACAAACGATCTTCTTCCGCATGTGCTTCGGCATCTTGCACCATTGCTTCAACTTCTTCATCCGATAAACCACTTGAGGCTTTAATCACAATCGATTGCTCTTTGCCCGTTGCTTTATCTTTTGCCGACACATTCAAGATACCATTGGCATCAATATCAAAGTTCACTTCGATTTGTGGTTGGCCGCGTGGTGCTGGTGGGATATCCGCTAAATCAAATTTACCTAATGATTTATTACCCGATGCCACTTCACGCTCACCTTGCAATACATGAATCGTTACCGCAGGCTGATTATCATCGGCCGTTGAGAAAGTTTGGTTTGCTTTCGTCGGAATCGTGGTGTTTTTATCTACCAGCTTCGTCATCACACCGCCCATGGTTTCAATCCCCAAGCTCAATGGTGTTACATCTAACAATAAAACATCATTTACATCGCCCGACAATACACCTGCTTGAATAGACGCGCCAGCAGCAACCGCTTCATCAGGGTTCACATCTTTACGTGGCGCCTTACCAAACAATTTCTCAACCGCTGCTTGCACCATTGGCATCCGTGTTTGGCCACCGACTAAAATCACATCATTAATTTCAGATAGCGATAAACCCGCATCTTTTAATGCTGTTTTACAAGGGGCCAAACTGCGCTCGACCAAATCTTCAACTAAAGATTCTAATTTCGCCCGGGTTAACCGCAATTCTAAATGTTTCGGGCCACTCGCATCAGCTGTGACATACGGCAAATTAATATCCGTTTGCTCGCTGGTTGAAAGCTCGATTTTTGCTTTTTCAGCTGCATCTTTTAAGCGTTGTAATGCCAATGGATCTTTTGATAGATCTACGCTTTGATCTTTCTTAAATTCCGCCACCAAATGCTCGATAATGCGCTGATCAAAATCTTCACCACCAAGGAATGTATCACCATTGGTCGCCAACACTTCAAACTGGTGTTCGCCTTCAATTTCAGCGATTTCGATGATAGAAATATCAAAGGTACCGCCACCTAAATCGTAAACCACACTCGTTGAATCGCCACGGTTTTTATCCATACCGTAAGCCAATGCCGCTGCGGTGGGCTCATTGATGATCCGCTTCACATCTAAGCCTGCAATCTTACCTGCATCTTTAGTCGCTTGACGTTGCGAGTCATTAAAGTAAGCCGGCACAGTCACAACCGCTTCGGTTACTTCTTCACCCAAAAAGTCTTCCGCTGTTTTCTTCATTTTTTGCAACACACGTGCAGAAATTTCAGGTGGTGCCATTTTCTTGCCGTTCACCTCAACCCATGCATCGCCATTATCTGCTTCAACGATTTTATACGGCACCATATCAATATCGCGCTGCACAACATCATCTTTAAACTTACGACCAATCAACCGTTTGATCGCAAATAAAGTGTTTGTTGGGTTCGTCACCGCTTGGCGTTTTGCCGCTTGGCCAACCAATACTTCGTCATCTTTCGTAAATGCCACGATAGAAGGCGTTGTGCGATCGCCTTCGCTGTTTTCAATAATGCGTGCTTTACCATCTTCTAATACAGACACACACGAGTTCGTTGTTCCTAAATCAATACCAATCATTTTAGCCATGTTTAAATCTCCTAAATCTTTATGCTATTTGCCGACGACCACCTTGCAGTACTTGCTTTGTAATTCTGCCAGCCTTGTATTCTAAATGAGGGGGTAAACCCTAAATTTCAAGTTTTATTTCAAATCGTTATCAAATGGGTGTGTATAAGGTTTTTTTGAGCAAGTATTTTTTGTCAGCGCAAGGCGAAATAAAAGAAAAATAGGTAAGCTTACATTTAGTAAGTGCGCCTGTTTTTATTTTCTTTCAACGCCGCGCTGGCGGAAAAGACGCCGCTCAAAAATAGCTTATTGAGAAACTACCACCATCGCAGGTCTCAATAAACGCCCGTTAATCAAATATCCCTTCTGCACCACATTCAATACCTGATTCGATTCCACATCATCAGCAGGCAACATCGAAATCGCCTCATGCCATTCAGGATTAAATGCCTCGCCTGTTGGGTCAACCTGTTCTAAGCCAAACTTACCAATTGAAGAACGCAGCATTTTCAGCGTCATGTCCATGCCTTCTTTCATTGTTTCCAGCGTCACACCGTCTGCCTGTGCCGCTGCATGGCCCATTTCAATACCATCACAAATCGGCAATAGCTCCGCCACAAATTTATCCACCGCATGTTTATGGGCATTCTCTAAGTCACGCGATTGACGACGACGTAGGTTTTCCATATCTGCCTTCACCAATAAAAGATCGTTCTTAAACTGATCTTCTTTTTCTGCCATTTCTTCAATTAAGGCCGCATGTTCAGGGCTGATATCTCCGTTTTCTGCCGCTTGTTCTTCTGAACCTTCAACATCTGTTTGCCCCGCTTCTAATTCTTGTTCGCTCATGGTGCTATTCCGTTAATAATGGATTCACGAATATATATGGGGATATGAATTTAGTTTTCAAGCGTCATGTCGCTGTAACTTATTTCATTTCTAATAGTCTATTACGTACAAGCGTATGGACAAAAGGGAATGAACCAACTTAAGCGCCTGAATGATCGTCAACAATGGATCGCGACTGCTGCCTACTATAAGGCCGAGGCAAGGGGCTTTGTGCAGGGAAAAGAAGCTGAAGATTGGCGTATCTCTGAAATTGAATATATTAACGGGCAGGTCAGATCTTTTTTGTTGCGCTGCCACGAGGATGAGGGCATGTCCGTGCATGATTTGCAAAATCTTGCCCTCACCATTGGCTTACCTCATCCAGAATATAGTGATTCCAAAACAAAACTCATCACTGAAATTCAAAAAATAACCCACCATCTCCCCTGTTTTCGTTCAGAAAATAGATTGGACTGCACCGAAACACGCTGCGAGTGGCGAATGGAATGCCAACATTTAATAGCAGAGTGGTGTTAATGGATTATTTTTGAATCTTGCCGCCAGATACATGCTTCGCTACTGGCCTCATCAAGCCGGTCTAAATTAGATTCATGATCGGCCAACTCTGATTTCGTCGCCTTCAATACTTTTAACGCACCGCGTGATTTTTGTGCAACCGCCTGTTCTTTTTTATTTTTACCTATTTCAGATTGCAGCGATAGGCTAACCTGCCCGCCTGTTATCGCCAGATAAACGTCGGCTAGAATTTGGGCGTCTAATAAAGCGCCATGCAATGTTCGGTTGGTATTATCCACTTCATAACGACGGCATAATGCATCAAGGTTGTTTTTTTGACCAGGATGTTTATTGCGCGCTAATTTTAAGGTATCAAAAATCGTACTCACTTCTTCTAGCGTGCGTTTTTGATATTTCGCCTTCGCCAGCTCATAATTTAAGAAGCCCACATCAAATGGCGCGTTATGGATCACTAACTCTGCACCATCAATAAACACCATAAAGTCATCCACAACATCCTTAAATACAGGCTTATCTGCCAACTGCTCAAGGCTAATGCCATGCACTTCTTGCGCTCCGGCATCAATCTCCCGCTCAGGGTTAATATATTGATGAAACACCTCGCCCGTTAAGCAGCGATCAATCATTTCTACACAACCAATTTCAATGATCCGATGACCTTCTGCCGTGCTTAATCCTGTGGTTTCCGTATCGAGTACGATTTGGCGACCTGCTTGCTTTTTCACTGTTTATTGTCCTCCGCAATTTTCTCGCGCGCCGCCACCGCCAGCGCATCCGCCCGTTCATTTTCAGGATGGCCTTCATGGCCTCGCACCCACTCCCACGTTAATTCATGGATCTCCGCTGCTTTTTCCATCCGTTGCCATAAGTCGACATTTTTAACCGGCTTTTTTGCCGCTGTTTTCCAATTGCGTTTTTTCCAATCGGGCAGCCACTCCATAAAGCCCTTCATCACATATTGCGAATCCGTCACCACTTTCACCTGACAAGGCCGCGTCATCGCCTCAAGCCCTGCAATCACCGCCATCATCTCCATCCGATTATTGGTTGATTCCAGCTCGCCGCCTGATAGCTCTTTTTCCACTTTTTTAAAGCGTAAGATCGCCCCCCAACCACCCGGACCTGGATTGCCGCTGCATGCGCCATCGGTAAATAACTCAATCTCATCCATCTATTCTTCTCTGCTCAATTTATTCGTTTTCCCTAATGGCTGGCTGACCCGAGGCGGCAATAAAGCGGCTGCTTTCCACCGTTTTCTCGCCATAATCGGTGTGAGCGGTATCGTCCGTTTCTTCGCTACGATCACACTTGCTCCTGAAAATAGCGGTAATCTCTTGCCCCAACGCTCTAAAAACGCTAATCGCGCTAACCACCCAGCTGATTTACACGGCGGGCGAAACATCACGCCTTGCACAGACAGCACATCAAATTCTAACAACCCTAACCAATCTTTCAAGCGCCTACGACTAAAAAACAGACCATTCCAAGGTGGCTGTTTCCGCCAAGGCCAGCTCCGGCGCAATCCCCATGCACTCCATGGATTAAACTGACACAAAACCATCACCCCATCGGCGACTAGCACCCTATCCGCTTCGCGCAGCACCTGATGCGGCTCGGTTGCAAATTCTAATACATGCGCCAAACATACCACATCAATACTATGGCTTTGAAATGGGATTTCTTCTGCATGCCCCATCAAATCAACCTCCATCCGCCACTGATGTATGCCATCCCTCGCGGCAGGTAATAATAGCGTCTCCACCCCTATTTGTATTTGTTCTTGTCCAATGAGCAGATTCGCCTGCGACGCAATCGCTGAATTTTCTGCCAGCAACACCGTCTCCCCCAATGGGGTTTGCCACCACTGCTGTAAGGATTCTAAGGGTTCGACCTGTGAGCTCATAATTGTTAGGATAACATCATGCTATCTATACAAGCCATCCCCGCCCTCGGCGAACACCTAAATTATATTTGGTTGATCCAACCAGAAAATAAAAATACCGTGCTCATCGTTGACCCTGGCGAAGCCGCACCTGTGATCGAAGCTCTCACCTCCCAAAACCTAACGCCCATCGGTATTTTAATTACCCATCATCACTGGGATCATGTGAATGGCGTTGCCGAACTTGTCGAACGCTACCAACTCCCTGTGTATGGACCAAAACATGAACCCATTCCCCACCAATCCTATTTGCTTACATCAACCGACACCCTCACCCTACCTGATTTCCCAGCCATCACTATCCTAGATATCCCCGGCCATACCGAGGGGCATATTGCCTACCTGACAGAAGGGCATCTATTCTGCGGCGATACTTTGTTTGGCGCAGGCTGTGGCCGCCTACTGGGTGGCACAGCAGCACAACTCTACGATAGCCTGCAACACATCATGACATTGCCACCCTGCACCAAAATATACTGTGGCCATGAATATACTGCCGATAATCTACGCTTCGCCCAGATAATTGAACCTGATAATACCGATATTGCCCAACGCACAAAAGAGATTGGACGGTGCATTGGGATAAGAGACAGCACATCAAAAGCTAACATCCCTTTTAATACGCTTCCTAGCACGCTGGCATTAGAAATCCTCACCAATCCATTTCTACGTTGCCACCTTCCCAGCGTACACGCTGTCGCCGAATCTTATGCCAGAAACACGTTAACCGATCCACTGGCTGTGTTCACGATATTACGTGATTGGAAAACCCATTTTTAGAGATCTGTATAATATCTGCTCTATCTGTAATCTAAAGAGCGCTAGACTATGCTGTGTTTGAAACGAATTCCCCCGTTTATTATCTTAATAGTCCTGTGCCTCTCCCCGACGCTTGTCTATGCTGAAGAAAATAAATCGCGCACCTTTATAGTTGAAATGACAGAAGTGCTCACGCCACCCGTCCTTACTCCTAACACTAGATTAAGTGATTTAATTACCACCGAAACACACGTAAATATACGTAGCGAAACCGTATCTACCGAGCGTCCGCCGCGGCAACGTAACCCAGAACTATCTGAAGATCAACTGGTTGTTATTGGGCTGGATAATGCAGGTATAGAAATCATGCGGACATTGATTCTCGATCCTAGATTCGTTCGTTCTGAAGCGTTTGATGCGGATGGCATCGTGTCATCTGAAAAACATCTGTTAACAGAAGCTGT